>JACPGN010000128.1 GCA_016182435.1 Lentisphaerota bacterium
ATCCGGTCATAGACGGAAACCGGCAGGAGTATGCTTTTGATGTTGTGATAGCCATCCGGCCTCTTCCCGAGAACATCCAGGAACAAGTTAATTTTGGCCGGCGCCAGTGTTTCCATCCGTGACATAGTGTTAGCTTTCATTATAGAACTGAATGCAACGGCGTGTTTATCCGTGAGAAACCTTGAAATGTCAAACCAGAACTTACCTGCGGCGTAACCGGTCAGAAGCTGTGAAAAAATTGAATCCAGACGGTCGGGGCCTGCCCGAGCTCGGCCAGGGTGGAACCCGCCTGCCCGAGCGTCGGCCAGGGACCCTCCACAGGCGGGCAAGCCCTCCAATTTCCGAAGAAAAACGGCTTGATTTCACAACCTACCCACAAGGCTGAGGCCTTGCCCTGCGGTGGACACGGCACCCGCGCCGTTAGTTGCGAAGATAAGATCGAGGCGCTTGCAAAACTCGTGTCCGGAACGGTCGGGGTGGAACCCGACCCTCCATAACGACGAAAAATAGGCCATTTTTGATCTGTGGAGGGCGGACTTCCACGTCCGCCGGGGAGTTTTGCAAGCGGCTCGATCGTCTCCATTCTGGCAGCCGGGGGAAGTGCGCAGCGGGGAGCAACCACGATTCCGTGACCGGTTTGGCCTGAAAAATGCTCTATATAATATTGAAAAGAACGAAGTTCTTTGAACAATGGATAAAATGAAGGATACCCTGCCTGGTTCGTGATGCGGGCAACAATATTCCCAGCAATATAAATCATGGAACCTTGCGTTCCGCTTGTTTTATAGGGAAAAAAAGGTGCCAACCCACGACTTATGGTGGGGTGTTCTTTTAGCAGCCCGACTCGGCCAAGGCCGAATCACACAATCCCATCATGCTTAACATTTGCTAGCCCGCCTTAATGTATTCTCAGATTTTAGAATACAATACCATAATCCGACTAAGACGACCTGACTCTTACCTGCGCCTTTTTGGCTCAACGCCCAATCTTGTGTTACATTCCAACTGTGAAACTTTTAACTGCACTTCCTTATTTTCCTGTTGCTCCTATGATTAGACGTGATACATTTCGGGCATCAAGTTGTTGTTTGTCCTCTTAAAGGAGTAGCGCTGACATGAAATTGGATCCATTAAAAATGACGGATTGGCAGATTGCCGAAGCGGCCGAGGAGACCATGCTGCCATTTTCCCGCTTGGCCGCAAACATTGGTCTAAAGGAAAAAGAACTGATTCCTATGGGGCGCCAAGTTGGCAAGATTGATTTCCGACAGGCAATCGCGCGCTTGAAAAATGCGCCTCTGGCTAAATATGTTGATGTCACCGCCATCACGCCCACGCCGCTCGGCGAGGGCAAAACGACCACAACCATGGGCCTGGTTGAAGGCTTGGGCAAACTGGGCAAGCGCGTGGTCGGCGCGATCCGCCAGCCCTCGAGCGGTCCGACCTTCAACGTGAAGGGCTCGGCTGCCGGCGGCGGCCTGGCCCAGTGCATTCCGCTGACGCCCCTCTCGATCCGCTTGACCGGCGATATTGATTCCATCACCAATGCCCATAACCTTTCTATGGTAGCGCTCACCGCGCGGTTGCAGCATGAGCGCAACTACGACGACGCGCGCCTTAAGCAAGCGGGACTCAAGCGCCTGGACATAGACCCGCGGCGCATCGAGGCGCGCTGGGCGATTGATTTCTGCGCGCAGGCTCTGCGCAATATTACGATCGGCAAGGGCGGCAAGATGGACGGCTTTGAAATGGAATCCGGTTTCCAGATCACCGTTTCCAGCGAAATCATGGCGATCCTGGCCGTGTCCAAGGATCTGAAAGATCTCCGTGAACGCATGGGCCGCATCGTGCTGGCTTACAGCCGCCAGGGGCAGCCGGTGACCACCCGCGACCTGGAAGTGGATGGCGCCATGACCGCCTGGATGGTGGAGGCTTTGAATCCGAACCTGCTGCAGACGATCGAAGGCCAGGGAGTTTTCGTGCATGCCGGCCCCTTCGCCAATATCGCTATCGGGCAAAGCTCTATTATTGCCGATGAACTTGGCGTGCGCCTGGGCGAATATCACATTACCGAAAGCGGCTTTGCCGCCGACATCGGCTTTGAAAAGTTCTGGAATCTGAAGTGCCGTTTCTCCGGGTTAAAGCCCAATGCCGTGGTTATTGTCAGCACCGTGCGCGCGCTCAAGATGCACGGGGGCGGTCCGGTGGTTAAGCCGGGGCTGCCGTTGGACGAGGCTTATCGCAAGGAGAACCTGCCGTTACTGGAAAAGGGCTGCGCAAACCTGGTGGCGCACATCGAAACGGTCAGGAAGTGCGGCGTGCGGCCGGTGGTGTGCATCAACAGTTTTTATACGGACACTCCCGCCGAAGTGGCTTTGGTCAAGAAAATTGCCGAGGCTAACGGCGCCCTGGCCGCCCATTCCGAGCACTGGCTTAAAGGCGGCGAGGGCGCCCGCGAATTGGCCGAAGCGGTGGTGGCGGCCTGCAACGAGAAGCACCACTTCAAGTTTCTCTACGAGTTAGCCCTGCCGCTGCGCCAGCGCATTGAATTGATCGCCAAAGAGGTCTATGGCGCGCGCGGCGTAACTTATACCGAGACCGCCTTGCAGAAGGCCAAGACCTTTGAAGCCGATCCCGAAATTGCCCGGCTGGGCACCTGCATGGTAAAAACGCATCTCAGCCTTTCGCACGATCCGACCATCAAAGGCCGTCCGCGCAATTGGGACCTGCCCATCCGCGATATTCTCATTTATCGCGGCGCGGGCTTCGTGGTGCCGGTAGCCGGCGACATTAA
>JACPGN010000129.1 GCA_016182435.1 Lentisphaerota bacterium
GCCGAGCGGGCGATGGCGCGCGCCACCACTTCCTCGTTGAAGCACCACAGGTCCTCCAGACTGCCGCCGCCGCGTCCGACGATGAGCACATCCACGTCGCCCCGGAGGTTAAAGTCGTCAATGGCCGCGGCAATTTCCTCGGCGGCGCCCGGCCCCTGGACCCGCACCCCCGCCACAACGACGTGCAGGTTGTAGAACCGCCGGGAAAGGATATTAAGAATATCCCGGATAGCCGCGCCGGTGGGCGAAGTGACAATCCCGATATGGCGCGGCAGGCGCGGCAGGGGGTTTTTTCGCGCCGGGTCAAACAGGCCTTCCGCTTCCAGCTTGCGCTTGAGCGCTTCGAAGGCCGCCTGCAGCGCGCCCTGGCCGGCCGCTTCCAGGGCGCGGACAATCATCTGGTACTGGCCGCTTTTCTCATAAACGCTGATCAGCCCCTGGGCCCGCAAGAGCATGCCGTCTTTGGGTTGAAACCGCACGGAGCGCTGATCGCCGCGAAACATGACCAGGGCCAGTTGGGCGCTCTCGTCCTTGAGCGTGAAATACCAGTGCCCCGAGGATGGCGCCCGGAAATTGGAAAGCTCGCCCTCCACCCACACCGCGCCTACCTCATCCTCAAGAATGGATTTGATCAGCCGGGTAAGCTCGGCGACGCGATAAACTTTCGGTGGTGGTTGCGCAGGTCGAATCATGGCGAACCTATTTTCCGAAGGAATTTCAAAACTCTACAAAAATCGACTCGGCGGGGCGAGTCTCCTACATCCCAATACGTTTCACGATCGGGACAATGGTTGTAGGAGCGCTACCCCGTTAGCGCGACGGCTTTTTAAATTGGGTCTTCCGTTAGGGCGCAACGGTTTTCCAAACCAGTTCCGGCGGTTTTAACAAGCCGCAGGGAACTAACTGGTAATTCTCGCGCCAATGCTTGCCCGTGGTGATGAACTCGGCCGGGCCGGTCCAGGTTGGCCATTTTTGCGCGTGGTGCAAAGGTCCGTGCGAGTTGCGCCGGTGCCCCAGAATTTCAATGCCTAAGCGCACACTTCGCCGGCCTTTAACCAAAGCGGTAATATCCGCTTCATAAGGCGGCCAGGCAAGCACCTTAGCCAACCGGCCGTTGACCAGGATCCGCGCGAGCGCGCCGCGGAATGCTCTCAAGCGCAGAAAAACATGTTCGTCCTTCCGGCGCGCGAGTCTCACCATTGCCTCGTAACGCACGTGGCCGGAATAAAACGCCAAGCCCTGCTTGACCCAATCGCCAACTTGCAACGAGGTAACCGGCCGGCCGATCGTTGCCTGAGCGCCCTTGAGCGTAACACCGAAATTGCCAAGGAGATAACAGATTTCCAGGCCGGACTTTGCGTCATAGTCGCAACGCAGTAGCAGTTCGTTCCTCCCCGGCCGCAACTGTGCCACATTAAAAGGAATTGTGCGCAGTGAGCGGTCCACCCACCAGCGCGTCTTACCGGGGACCCTCAGCGGTTGAGCGTTTAGGCTGATGGAGAACCGTTTCGGCTGTTCGAGCGCCAATTCCATGACGCCGGAGGGCATGTTCTTAACGTGAATTGAGTAAGCTAATTCAACTGAAACGGTTTTGCGCTGGCGAAGCGGCTTTTGCGCCCAGGGTTGAACCATGTTGCCGCCGCGCGGAGCAACGCCCAGAGTGTCGCGCACGGCCCGGTCCACCCGCAGAATTTCGGTCTCCGGCTGCCAGGCGCTTTCCCCGATCCGGTAGCGGCAGCGGTCAAGCACCAGCACATTCGGCTCGCTTAAAGCTATGTCCCAGGCGGTTGGACGCACCGGCCGCGCGGCGACGGGGCGCAGTCCCGGCCGCGCCGGCAGGCGCTGCGCGTTTTTCTTTTTGGGAATGACAAACAGGCGGCTGCCCAGACGTTCCAGGCTGGTGGCGATTTCCCACTCGCCGGTAGCTTTCCGGCGCGCCGTGGCCGCAAACACTTTCCCCGTTTCGGCATCCCATTCCTGGGGCGCGCCAGTGCATTCCGCAAACCCGGCAATGAAAACGCGCGGGTAGGCCACCGGTCGCGCGCGAACCATTACATCGGCAAATACATTTACCTTGCGGCGTTGGTCTTTTGTATGGCTCGTGTTGCAGACAAATAGATAAAAAGCCTGGCGATCTTCGCGCAGCAAATAGA
>JACPGN010000132.1 GCA_016182435.1 Lentisphaerota bacterium
CAGGCGCTTTTCGATCAACTCCAGGTCGGCCAGGAGCAGTTCGGATTCGAGTGTGAGCCGATCACGACCGGGGTCCACCGAGCCGGCCGGATGATAAACCTCCGCGGAAGTGAAGGCCCGCACAACGAGGCAAAGCAAATCACAGCACCGGGCGGCTTCCAGCCATTCCCGTTTGGCGTCGCCCGGGACCACGTCGGGACAGAGCGCGATGAGATTTTCGGCGTACTTGATTTTTCCCGGCTTGAAGATCGCCGCGAGCGTATCCACTCGCGCGTCGTGAATCGGGGCAATGCCTTCCAGAGTTTCGCCCGGCTTATGCGCCGGCAAGCCCGCCCCTTGCCGCGCGTCGCGAGTGGCTTGCCACGCGTCCCGCGTGGTCAATAGCGTAAAGAAGGTCTTTTTCCCCGATTGGGACAGTCCCAGCAAGGCTACGCGCATGATGGTCTCCGAGCAGACGATAGGTTGATTCGAGTATTCGTGGATTCGTGAGTTGGTAAATTGTGTTTGAGTTACGAATCAACCAATTATCAAATTATCTTTGGGTTGTTATTTCGTTGTCTGGTCTCTGAATTTCAGACTACAGCCTACAGTCTATGGTCCTCAGCGGGTCGTGCTGGCCTGGCCGAAATGAGCCACGTTGGTCATAAGCTCATAGCGCGTGGACACGATTGTTGTGAACAAGGCCTGATCAGCCGGTGTAAGCGGCGTTACTTCCGGCGACTGGATGGCCAGCGCATAGCCGCTCAGGGCCGCCAGCGGCGCTTCCGTTGTCCGCAGCAGGCGCTCGAGGCCGGCGCGATTGAACACATGCAAAGTGGCGGCCTGAACGTCACTAAGGTCCGGAAAATAGCTGAACTGGCCCATTTCCAGTCCCGCCGGCAATTTCCGATTGGCTTCCACGGCTAAGTAGGGGTCCTGGGTCAGAAGCTCGTCTCCCGGTTGGGTTTCTTTCCGGATCAGCTCGGCGGTGTCGCGTAGTTTCTGGAGTGGCGAACGGTCCTTGACCAGCCACCAGATGCGGTCACGCCCCTGGATGAACCAGTCCTGGTTCAGCGGTGAGGAGCAGGCAGCGCCCAGTGATATGACCAGCAAGCTTAAGCCCAGCCACGCGACCAGGCGTTCTCCGGCCAGCCGCACCGCGGCGCTGGCCAACGCGACGGCCAGCAGCGGAAAAACAAAAACCTGGTAATCATCATAAGGAAATGGCGCCAGGAAATGAATCAATGAAATGGCGCTGAAGCTTAACCACAGAATCCGCGACAGGTCCGCTCCGGCGGATGGATCCGCGCGCGCATCTGCTGCCGCTGGCGTGGCGCCGCGCCGCCAGAGCCATTTGGTGAAAATGACGGCGCTCCCGATGCTGAAGGCGACAAAATAAGCGGAGAGCACGCGCGAGAGGAAGCCAACCTTATAGACCAGCGTCATTAGTCCGTTGCCGGAATGCCGCAGGGTGTGAAATTGCATGACCCAATACAGGAAGGCTTCCGGCGCCAGAACCAGGAAGGGCAGGAATACCAGGGCTGTCGCGAGGGTGGCCCCCAGCCCGAAATAAAACCAGGCCAGCGGGGGCGCCTGCCGGCAGGCCTGCCCGCCATAGCCTTGGCGACGGCGGGCCAATAACAGGTAGAGGAAAACAATCGGCAGAACCGCGCCGGCGGAAGTGCGTGTGCCGGTGGCCAGCACCAGAAAAACGCCTGATAGGAAAATCAGCCAGGCGCGGCGGCGGGTCCAGCCTTCGGCCAGCGCCAGAAACCCGGTGAGCAGCAGCACGGCCGTAAGCGAATAGGTTTTAACAACGGTGAAGAAATAGCTTTGATAGACATTGACGCTTATGAGGGTGAAAGCGGCGAGAGCGGCGCCGGCGCGCAATTCCGCGCTTGCCAGCCGGACGGCCAGCCGAGCGGCCAAGCCGGCCGCCATGAGGCCCAGCAGTGCTGTTATCAGCCGGCCGCCGGCCACGCCGTCCACCTCCGCCAAGCCTATGGCAGGCAGGCCCGCGGCGATGATTGGTTGGAATAAGCCGTAAATGAGCGGCATGACCGGGCCCTGGCTGAAGGCAAAATCCAGATACGGCCATTGACCTGAAGCAACCAGCCCGGCTGCGTACAAATACCAGCCTTCATCCTGATTCAAGTCGCCAAGGTAAAGATTGGCCGCCGCGAGGACAACCGCGGCGAAAACGGCGCTAAGCCAAAGCATCGTGAAAATACGGTTATTGGCGGTCATGGGCTTTTATTTTCCGGCTTGCCAAACAGCCCGCCCAGTGTCTTCTTGATGTCCGGCCGCTGGGTTTGTTGAGCTTTATCCGTGGCCGGCCTGCCCGCCATAGCCTTGGCGGCGGCGGGAGAGTTGGTCGCGGAGCGCGAGCGGCCCTGAGCTTCCAGAACTCCCTGGATAATGGCGTCGAACGCGTCCTTGCTGGCCAGGGTCTTCAGGAATGCCTCCCAGACGTCAATCTGCGGATTGCTCAGTGTGCCCTTGACCGGCACAAGCGCCTTGAAGGTTTCCGGGAAGGGGATACCGCGAAAACGCTCTTGACGTTCTGAGGTGAGTTTGACCTGGCTGAAGGTCAGGTGCAAAATTGATTTTTCCGGATCAAACACGCCTTGCTGGCAATAAAGGGTCATGGTTCCGGAGACTTGACCTTTTTCAAACCCGCCGCGCTTGGCCAGCGCCTGAAAATGGGCAAGGTCAATGGTCTGGATGGAACCGCTAAGATCAAAACTGAGCTGCTCGGGATCCTTGATGGGCGCGATGCGCCCGTTGAGATCGAACGCACACGGACGTTCGCCGGAGAGGACCTGGCCCTGCACATTGATCGTCCCGGACATCAGGTCGTCCCGGCCGTAATTGGCGATATCTTTGAGGCGCGTCTCAAGGGTCAGGCTCAGTCGGAAGGGCGGCTCGCTGAGCTGGTGGTCCACGTATTCCACGCGGGTTTTGGTCTCCATTTGCCGGATAACGAAGTCCGGTATTTTATGAGCGCCGGGCGTGGCGTCGCTGGGGGAACGTGGCGCCGGCTTCGTTGGGGCAGGGGCGGGCGCATTCGACGCGGCAGTTTGAAAGGACGCAATGATCGGTCCGATATTGATAGCGCCCTCGCGGCTGCGGACTACGTTCAGCGTCGCATCCTGAATCACGGCTTTCTTGATTTCGGCGATGCCGCCGCGGAATAGCGCCAGCAGGCCGATTTTCAACTTGAACCGTTTCATGGTTAGAATGTTCGCTTCGTCGAACCCCGGCGGGTTGATTATTTGCACGCCGTTAAGCGAGAGCGATCCGCCCAGCAGGTTGACGCTGACACTCTCCACGGTGGCGTCCAGGTTCCAGCGTTCCTTGGCCATCGGCAGAATCCATTTGCGCAGTGAATCGGTCAGCCCATAGGCCAGGAACAATTGCAGCGCGATGATAACGGCCGCCAGCAAAGCCGCGATGATGATCAAGTTTTTTTTCATAGCCTCCTTACCTTATCTTTGTTTCCGATAAGCATACCTTGGGTCTTGCGCCGACGCAAGCGGCAAGTCCCGAAATATAATTTATCTTGTCTTGCCGTTATTCCAATCATAGCATCTTCTGGCAAACAGGGTCCAAACGAACCTGGAATATTTACCGTGTTTCGCGGTTAAAAATCATGATCTCACGGAAAAAAGTCAAACAAATACATGGTTGACCGAAAGAAAAGGTTTGAGGTCGCAGGAAATTCGTAGTAGTTTTAAAACATGAGTATTGATTGGAATTCCTGTCCCCAAGTGGAACGCCAACAGGGGAAAGTCAGCGGCGCATGGGTTTTCAAAGGCACGCGTGTGCCCGTGCGCGAGCTTTTTGACAATATCGAAGACGGCGCATCCGTTGACGACTTCCTGGAGTGGTTCCCTGGCGTCGCTAGAAGCCAAGTGGAGACAGTTCTGGAGCATGCTTCTGCCGGTCTTCTTGTTGAGTCCCAGGCATGAAGATACTGTTTGACCAAGGTACTCCCGTCCCTCTCCGGCGTCATCTCCACCCCCACTTGGTGGACACATGTGCCGAACGCGGTTGGTCAGATCTTATAAAGAGAGCCTATCATCTGTTTTGACGGCCGCACGAACAGATGTAACATGGTTAAATGCGCTAAACTATTACACCTCCTGGATCAAGCCGAGGCAGATGGCTACCAGGCACTCGTCACTACCGACCGTAACTTGAAACATCAACAGAATCTTGCCAGCCGCGCAATCCGAGTTCTTGTCCTGACGACCACATCATGGCCAAGGATCAGGAGGAAAGCCCAGCAAGTCCGCGAAGCCTTGGAAAGCCTTGACGAGGGCGGATACATGGAAGTGGATATCTGACGCTCGAACTATGAGTTGCACTTTATCAAGATGAATACCGTGAGCCAGCAGAAGCTGCTGCCATGATTAAATGGCTGATTATTGACGGCTATAACCTGCTCTACCGCTGCGGCGCAGAGTTGGGTATATCCCCAGGCAGTTTAGCCGGCCGGCGCCGGCAACTTATTCAACTGTTGGAGCGAGCAGTCGGCCTGCTGGCCGAACGCATCACCGTCGTCTTTGACGGCCGCTATGGCGCCGCTCCTGCCCGCAGTGCTACGCACAGCGTTGCAGGCGCTCCGGCTGAACCGGAGAGCTTAGTCGTGGAAGTGCTTTTCTCGCCCGGTAATAAAACCGCCGACACGGTTATTGAAAGACTGGTGTTCCAGGCCGGAAAAGCGGGCGGAGCCGTGGTGGTCACTTCCGACCGGCGGGAGCGCGAAACCGCGGAAGCCGCCGGCGCGGAAACTTCGGCCTGCTCGATTTTCTGCGCGCAACTGAAAGAAACCCTAGCGCGGATCGAACAGGACCTGTCCCGTGCCGCGCGCGAAAAGCCCGCGCGCAGTGCGCCCCCAGGCTTCGTCAATCCGTTCGAGAGTCTGAATAGCAATAAACCCGGCGATTAAAATGCGCCGCAGTAATAGATTTTTTTGCCCTGGTGAATGGGGCCAGGCCATGCGCCACAGAACTACCCGCTTGCGCGCGACGGCCAGCTCAAGCCCGACTGGCTGCGTCTGTTGGAGGATTTTCCTGACCGCTTCGTGCTCGGCGCCGATCAGTTCCTCCTGTCGCCGGAAACGAAAAGTAGAGGCAAAGGGCCAGCCGTTGCGTTCGGCCGGAAAGCTTTCGTGGTGTTGGAGCGAACGCGAGCGTTTTTATCTCAGCTTCCGCAAGATCTTGCCCGGAAGATTGCCTATGAAAATGCCATTACCCTGTACAACTTGAAGGCTGATTCTAATTCGCGTTCAAGATGAGTCTGTGAAAACCTGAGAAGGCATTGGGGTCTAAATACGGCCGGGATTACGACGTTGACGGAGAACTAATTTAAGGCATAGGAATTTCAAAGTTGCCACAAAGAGGCACAAAAAGCACAAAAAGAGTATTAATTTCATATTTGTGAATCTTGTGCTTTTTTGTGGCCAATCCTTTTGTCAAAGTTGCGGCGTCTGCCGCCTAATTCAAAAGACACCATGAATACACGCGCAGTCGGGGCTTATTATTTTCCGAATTACCACGTGGATTCGCGCAACGAGGCTGGACACGGCAAGGGGTGGACCGAGTGGGATCTGGTGCGGCGGGCGACGCCGCGTTTCCCGGGCCATCGCCAGCCGCTGATCCCCGCCTGGGGCTTTGAAGACGAGGCCGATCCGCGGGTGATGGCGCGTAAGATCCAGGCCGCCGCCGATCACGGCCTGAATTTCTGGATTTTCGATTGGTATTGGTATGACGACGGCCCCTTCCTCGAACGCTGTTTGAACGATGGTTTTTTGAAAGCCGCCAATAATGCGCGGATGAAGTTCTGCCTGATGTGGGCCAACCATGACTGGATCGAGATCCATCCCCATAAAAAAGGCGCCAAACCGCAACTGCTCTACCCGGGCCGGGTGACGCCCCGAACATTCGACACCATCACCGATCACGTTGTGCGCGATTACTTTTGCCACCCTTCCCATTTCACCATCGCTGGGCGCCCATATTTCTCGATCTATGAACTGGGCAAGTTCGTCGCCTCGTTCGGGTCTCTGCCGGATGCCCGCGCGGCGCTGGACGCGTTCCGCCGGAAAACTACCGCGGCGGGCTTCCCGGGACTTCACCTGAATGCCGTGGCGTGGGGGCGGCCTATCCTGCCGGGCGAATCCACGCCGGTGGATCCCGCACGTGTTGTCCGCGAACTCGGGTTCGATAGCGTGACTTCCTATGTCTGGGTTCATCACGTCGGACTGAATGCCTCGCCTTATACTCCATACACCGCCGCCCGCGATGACTACCTGGCTTATTGGGCGAAGGCGCGCGCGACTTTCGATGTGCCCTATTTCCCCAACGTGACCATGGGTTGGGATTCCAGCCCGCGTACGGAGCAGGATGATGTATGGGAGCCGGTCGGCTATCCGTTCACCAACATCCTTAGCGGCAATACGCCCGCGCAGTTCCGTGAAGCGCTTGAAACCACTCGCCGGCATTATGGCGACCAGCGCTGGAAGATCGTCACCATCAACGCCTGGAACGAATGGACCGAGGGCAGTTATCTCGAGCCCGATACCGTGAACGGTATGGCCTATCTCGACGCGATTAAAAGCGTTTTTCGCGCTTGGCATTGAGCCGTTATCCCGGCAGTATTCCAGCGATGACGAAGCGGCATAAACGGCAACCATGCAATATTTTATTGATCCACTCCGATCAGCACCGATTCGATACGCTGGGTGTCAACGGCCATTCACTGGTGCGCACGCCGAATCTCGACCGACTGGCCGCTGACGGCGTGAATTTCACCCAGGCCTTCTGTCCCACGCCGATCTGTTCGCCGGAAAGAGCGTCGCTCATAACCGGCTGTTGGCCCACCCGGCATGGCTGTATGAGCATACCGGGCACCGAGATTTACCAGCCCGCCCATGCCGACCTACCGCTCCTACCGTCATTGCTCCATGCGGCCGGCTATTTCGTAGCCCATATCGCTAAATTCCACAACGAAACCGCCGCGAATCCAGATAAGAATGGCGCCGATGTTTACATCCCGGAAAGCGCCTATGACCAATGGCGCAAAGCAAGGGGCGTTCCACCCTGTCCAATGCCAGTTTACCGCGGCAACGACTTATTGCGCTGGTTTGGCGCTGTGGATAAAGCCGCCACGGCGGCGACCTCGCGCCTGGCTTGGGGCGCCGGCGAAGTTGAAAAATTGCTGGACCACTGCGCCGGTCAAAAGCGTCCCTTTTTCATCCGCTGGGATCCCTCAGAACCGCATCCGCCCTGCCAGCCGCCGCCGGAATTCGCCGCCTTGTATCCGCCGAAAAGCGTCCCGCCCTGGCCGAGTTTCGCCGACACGCTGGAGGGCAAGCCGTTCATCCAGGGGCAACAGAGGCGTACCTGGGGCATTGATGGCTGGAGATGGAACGGCTGGGCGCCCGTCGTCGCCCGTTACCTGGCGGTGGTCTCCTTGCTCGATGCCCAGGTCGGCCGCCTGCTGGATGCGCTCCGTCGGCTCAACCTCGAACAGGACACCTTGGTCGTCTATACGACCGACCACGGCGATCTCTGCGGCGGCCATGGGATGATCGACAAGCATTTCGTTCTCTACGATGATGTTGTCCGCGTGCCGCTGATCATGCGCCTGCCCGGCGTGGTGCCCGCCGGTAGAACCTGCGAGGCCTTTGTGACCAATGCGATTGATCTCGCCACAACCTTCTGCAGGGCGGCGGGCATACGTCAGCCGGCAACTTTCGGCGGCCGCGATCTTTTGCCGTATGCCGCGGGTATCGAGGCCAATCCGCGAACCGACATTTTTGCCATGTGGCAGGGCTCCCAGTTCGGTCTCTATTCCCAGCGGATGGTTCGCGACCGGCGCTGGAAGTACGTGTGGAACGCCGTCGCCGAGGACGAATTATACGATCTCGCTTCGGATCCCGGCGAATTGACCAACCTCGCGATGAAACCGAAGTGCCGCGATGAATTACAGCGTTTGCGCGGCCGCCTGGTGAAGTGGATGGAAGAGATCGAGGATCCACTGCTCAACGGCTGGACCAGCCGCCAGATCGAACAGGGACTCAAGCCCTGATCTGTTTAGCGCGCCAACAGCTTGGGAATCTCCTCGTCTATGAAGAAATGGGGTCATCCATTAGAGAGAGAGGCGGCATCAAGAAGTGGAAAATCTCTCAAAGTGGTTTTTTGTCTCTTGACGCCGCCTATAATGGATGACGCCAATGATCTGCGCGATTAAAATGAGCCGCAGTAATAGATTCTAAATTTTATGCCCAGGGCAGGGCGTGCAAAACACGCCAAAAATAACTATAGATTGTAGTTGCATTGCTTTAAGCCACTTGGTATGGTAGCCGAAATTTTAGAACTGTTAAGGCGCCAATGCCGATAAGTTGAGGAAAAATTATGCATTTAAAGAGTCTGGAGTTGGTCGGGTTCAAGAGCTTTGCCGACCGCACGGTGATTGAATTTGGCGAAGGCATCACCGCGATTGTCGGGCCCAACGGCTGTGGCAAGAGCAATCTATCGGATGCCATCCGCTGGGTCCTGGGCGAGCAGAGCGCCAAGCTCCTGCGCGGCTCTAAAATGGAGGACTGCATCTTCAGCGGCACGGATGAGCGCAAGCCGTTGAACCTGGCGGAAGTAAGCCTGACCTTCGCCGACTGTGAAAAAGCCATCGGCACTGAGTACCACGAAATCACCGTAACCCGCCGCGTGTTTCGCACCGGCGAAGGCCAATACTTCATCAACAAAACGCCCTGTCGGCTCAAGGACATCCAGCGCCTGTTCATGGATACCGGTATCGGCACAAACTCCTATTCGCTCATGGAGCAGGGCCGGATTGACCTGATCCTGCGCGCGCGCCCGGATGACCGGCGCGAAGTTTTTGAGGAAGCCAGCGGCATTACCAAGTATAAAACCGACAAGCGCGAGGCCCTCCGTAAGCTGGAGCAGACCGAAAACAACCTGTTGCGCCTGGCCGATATCATCAAGGAAGTCAAGCGCCAGATCATCTCGCTTCAGCGCCAGGCCGGCAAGGCCGCCCGCTACCGGAAGTTGTTCGAGGAACTGCGCCGGCTGGATATCTTTTTATCCCGTGAAAAACTCGCCGCCCTCACCGGCGAGCTCCAAGCCATGGAGACCACCCTGGCCTCCCTGAATGAAACTATCGAAGCGCTGCAGCAGGATATCCAGCGCCACGAACAAGAGAGCGAAGCGCTCCGGTCAGCCTTTAGCGCCAGTGAACAGGAGCTTGACCGCCAGCGCCAGGCCGATCTGGAGCAGCAAGCGCTGCTGGAGCGCACGCAGCAGGCCGTGGATAGCGGCCAGCACCGTAAGCGTGAATTGGAGGACTTGATCCAGCGCGATACCCGCGACTTGGCCGCCGCCACCCGCGAACTGGATAATAACCGCCAGGCCCTTGAGCAGAGTCAAGTCAAACTGCAGGAAGTTGGCGAGCAATTGAAAACGGCCGAGGCTGACCTGCAAGTCAAGGCAAACAAGAACGCCGAGAACGAGCGCGCGCTTGATCAGACCAAACAGGAAATCCAGAAACTGCTGGACGAAACGCTGGAACTTGACGATCGGCACACCCGCCTGCAGAACGAACTCCGCCAGATGGAGAACGAGGATCGTCAGATCGTCAGTCGCCGGGAACGCTGTGCCGCCGAGCAGGCCAATCTGAAACTCGCCTTGGACGATTCCGAAAAACGGATCGGCGAATCCGCCCCGGCTCTTGGTGCCCTGACCGATGCCGCCGCGCAGGCGGACCATCAGTTGCAAACGCTGCTGGGCGACCGCGCGCGCCTGGCGGAAGAGATCAAGAGCCTGGAAAACTTTCGCGCGGAAAACCAGTCTCAAGCCGCGGCGCTTTCCGCTCAGATTGCGCTGCTTACCAAGAGTCTGACCGAGCAAGCCGAATGTTCCGCCAGTGTCAAGCTCTTGCTCGCTGACCCCCCCGCGCTGGGTGTGGATAAAAGAAAAGTCCTGGGCGTCTTGACCGACCAGATTACCGTCGAGCCGGAATACGCGCGAGCGCTGGAGGCGGTCTTAAGGATGTGGCTGGATGCCGTTGTGGTAACCGATTCGGCTACAGCTTGCGATCTGCTGCAGCGCCTGAGCGCCGATCCGAAAGGATCCATTTGTCTCCTGGCGGCCGATGGGTCGGAGGCTGCCAAGGAGCCGGTCGCGCCCGGTATTCCGGCTATGGCGCTTTGCGAGCACGTGACTGCCGCCGCGGCCGTCCGCCCTCTGCTGCGGCGACTGCTCGGAGAGGTCTGGGTTATTGATTCGCTCTCAGCTTTGCCGAGCGCCATTCCGGAGCAAGCCATATTCGTGACGCGCCAGGGGGCCGTGGCGCGGGGCGAGGGCGCCTGGGAAATCTATGGCGATGATGCGCGCGCGCGCAATCCATTGGCGCAGCAGCGTCAGTTGGCCGCGCTCCAGGAGACGCTCTCCGGCTCGCCGGCCGACCAATCCACCGGTGTTATGGCGAAAGGAGAAACCTTGCAGCGCTCCCTCGCGGCTAACGCGCATCGGCAGGCTGAACTGGACGAAGCGATTCAGCGCGCACGGGCGGTTCTGGATGAAAAACATCGGGAGCTGGCCCGGCACGAAGGCGAACGGGAGCTGGTAGTGCGGCAGGCCGGCCAAGTGCGGGACAACCTGGAAACGGTGACCTTTGAGCTGCAGGAACTTGAAAAACAGGGCAGTTCGCCTGAGCGCAAGAGCACGATGATTGCCGAAATGGATGGGTGTCAGGCGCGCCGCGCCGAAATCAAGCCAGGCGTAGAAACAAGAAACCGCGCGCTGCAGGCCTTGGAACAGGATCACAAGCGCTCATTGAATGAAGTCATGGCGGCCAACGTGCGCGTGGCCCAGCAACGCCAGGAGCTTGAGCATCTGACGGAGCAGCGCGAGCCGCTCGGTGAGCGCATTGCGCAGGCTGAAGCTATGATTAAAGAACGCGCGGCGCGGGTGGAAGAATACCGCGCCACTATCGAGGGGCTCAAGCGCACGGTGGCGGAGCAGCAGCACAGCATCCCTGAACTTGAGGCGCTCCGCAAGACTCAGCTTTCGCGCCTGCAGACGCTCCAGGAGAAGCGCGAACAGCAGCAGATTGAATTCAAGGCTCTGGATGAACAGCTCAAGCAACGGCGCGTGACGCTTGAAGAGCAGCGCGCGCGCAAGAATGAGCTGACCGTAAAGTGCGCCGAATCCCGGATGAAACACGAGCATATCCTGGAGCGCTTGACCAGCGAATATCGCCTGACGGCGGAAGCCATCCCGGCGGAACCGGAACCGGAATGGTCGGAAGGCGGCCGGCCCGCGCTGGAGGCCATT
>JACPGN010000133.1 GCA_016182435.1 Lentisphaerota bacterium
CCAATATCCAACACTCAATAACCAATGATGAAGAAAGGAAACAAAAACACCCCTTACACGTTGTCTGCGATTCTCTTAACTTGGTTATTGGATATTCCTTGTTGAATATTGGATATTGTGTTGGATAATGGGTTGCGGGCACAAGCCCGGCTTAATTATTTAGCGCGATGCAAGCTCAAATGAATTTCGCATAATGGCGTTGAACTGTCAATTGGCTTTGGTATATGATTTGACCAGAATCCAGTGTTCCAAGTCCATGGTAAAAATTATTCCGGGGAGAGGAAGCCTATGGTAGTAGAAGCCCCCAGGCCTCGGGCAGGTGAGGCGCCGGCTTTGCGCCTGCCACCGTGGATTCGGGTTCGCTTACGCGCGGATGGCCATTTTACTGAAGTGGCGGCAGCCCTGCGCGCAGCAGCCTTGCCGACGGTGTGCGAAGGAGCGGATTGTCCCAACCGGCCGGAATGTTACAGCCGCGGCACGGCCACCATCATGATCCTGGGGAAAAGGTGCACGCGCCATTGCCGGTTCTGCGCTGTCCGGAGCGGCCGCCCCTACCCCGCCGATCCTGGCGAGCCGGAACGGGTAGTTACCCTGGCCCGCGCCCTCGGTCTGGCTCACGTGGTTGTGACCAGCGTCGCGCGCGACGATTTGCCCGATGGCGGCGCCGGACAGTTTGCCGCGACTATTACCCGGCTTAAGCGCTTGAGGCGTGTAACCGTGGAAGTGCTGACGCCTGATTTTCAGGGTGATGAGTCTCTGGTGGCAACGGTTCTATCCGCCGCCCCGCAGGTGTTTAACCATAATCTGGAAACTGTCCGGCGTCTGCAGTCGGCCGTGCGGCCTCAGGCTGCTTATGATCGCTCCCTCAAGGTATTGCGCTTCGCGGCCGCCTGGCGGCCGAAGCTGACCGTAAAATCCGGTCTGATGGTCGGCTTGGGCGAAAGCGATGAAGAATTAATGGCCGCTTTGGCCGACCTGTGGGCAGTCGGCTGCCGGAGTCTGACGCTCGGCCAGTACCTGGCGCCCACGCGCCGTCATTGGCCGGTAGCGCGGTTTGCACCGCCGGACCAGTTTGCGCGCTACCGCCACGCCGCCCTGGCCATGGGATTCACCGCTGTAGCGGCGGGTCCCCTGATTCGTTCCTCCTACCGGGCGGAAGAACTTATGGCCGAAGCACGGATGATGGAAAATGGTTAATGGGAGCGAGGCGAGTACACTTGAGACCGATCAGGCCGCATCAATCATGAACCATTGACCATTAGCCATTCCCTATTTATGAGTGATCTGTACACATCTTATCGCGCGGCCCAGGTGGTCAGCCGCAGCTTTCCACGCCGGGTTGCTTACTGGGTGGGGCTGCGCACGGCCGACCATTTTTACGCAAGCGATCATGCCGGCCGGTGCGCGGTCATGTCCAACTTCCGGCAGATTCTGGCCAGGCAGGGTGTAGCGGCCTCGGAGGAAACGCTTGCGCAGATGGCCCGCAAAAATTTCCAGTATTTTGGCAAGTACCTGGTTGATTTTTTCAAGTTTGCGCGCTTTACGCCCGCAGGCATCCAGCGCCTGGTGAGCATGGAGCATTTCGAGCGCCTGGAACAGGCTGAGGCCCTGGGACGCGGCATTATCTTTATCTCGGCCCATCTGGGCAATTGGGAGCTGGCTGGCGCCATCCTGGCGGCCCTGGGGCGGCAAATCCATGCGGTCTTCCTGCCACAGCGGGTGAATAAAATTAACGAGCTCTTTCAGAAACACCGCAGCCAGCGCGGCATCCAATGCATTCCACTGGGTCATGCCGCGCGGGGCGTCATGGAAGCGCTTCAGCGCAATGAATGTGTGGCCATGCTGGCTGACCGGGATTTTACCGCCCACCAGTACCCGATTCTGTTCTTCGGAAAGAGCGCGCGCCTGTCCAGCGGCCCGGCGCGCATCGCCGTCAGAACCAAGGCCCCCTTGGTGCCGATCTTCCTCTTGCGTCAGCCGGATGACACCTTTCTTCTGCGCTTCTATCCTCCGATTGTGCCGGAGCCCCGCACGACGGTCGCGGAACTGCAGGAACGCATCCGCGACGTGCTGGAACAGGAAATTGGCCGGAACCCGTTGCAGTGGTTCATGTTTGACAATTTCTGGAACCCGAGGAAGAATTATGAACACGTCTCCGCGCCCTGAGCGGCGCGCTTGCATTGTTATTCCCGCCTACCGGGAAGAGCGCAAGATCGCTAACGTCGTTGAGCGCGTCCGGAAATATGCGCAGGCGGTCATTGTCGTGGATGATGGCTCGCCGGATCGGACGGCGGATCAAGCCGCCGCCTCCGGCGCCGTGGTTCTTCGCCATCCCTGCAACCTGGGCAAGGGCGCGGCCCTCAATACCGCCTTTCACTACGCGCGGGAGAAGGGGTTTGACTACCTGATCACGCTGGATGCCGATGGCCAGCATGAGCCCGCCGATATTCCGCGCTTCATCGAAACTTATGAGCGCAACGGCTGCCCCGTGCTGATTGGCAACCGGATGGACGCGCCGGGCAATATGCCACGCCTGCGCCGGTGGACTAACCGCCTGATGAGCGCCTTCCTGAGCCGCGCCATGGGCCAAGAGGTGCCCGATACCCAGTGTGGCTTCCGCCTCTACCGCTGCGATGTCCTGCCCAGCGCCGAAACGCAAGCCGCGCGCTTCGCGGCTGAATCCGAAATCCTTCTGCAGATTGCCTCACAGGGCGTCCGCATGGAGTCAGTGCCCATTACCGTCATCTATAATGATGAATTGAGCAAAATCAATCCGATCCGCGATACCTTCCGGTTCTTCCTGATGTTGGCGCGGTATTACCGGGGACACAGCCGGCCGCGCCCGCGGGGATAATCACGTCCCCGATCTAAGGCGGGCTTATGCCCGTAACCCATTATCCAACACAATATCCAATATTCAACAAGGAATATCCAATAACCAAGTTAAGAGAATCGCAGACAACGTGTAAGGGGTGTTGTTGTTTCCTTTCTTCATCATTGGTTATTGAGTGTTGGATATTGGATATTCTTATTACAAACATACACGAAAAAACGCATTAGTTTTCGGGAAAGCGTCTAATCAACGGATTCGCTGTCGTCCTCTTCCTGCTCGTCAATCTCTTCCGGCTCTTCGGCTTTTATCTTCTGCTGCGGTTGGCTGACTTCAAACTTGTGCTCCGCCAGCAGATATTCCTGCCATTCGCGG
>JACPGN010000144.1 GCA_016182435.1 Lentisphaerota bacterium
AAAACTCTATTTTCTCAATGCCTTCGACGACGGTCTCCGGTATGCGCCCGGCGGGAAGATATCAATGAATGAGCTGAAACCAGCGCGGCATATTGAGCTCAAGGACTTCGGGTCCGAGAATCTGCTGATCGCCGACATCAACAACGACGGCCGCAAGGAATTCGTTTTCAGCCAGGGACCGGGCAGCTTAGGCGTCGAGGCGTTCCAACCAGGCAAGGCCGTCGGCTGGCGCCAGAATCACGTCACGGCGGAAGACCTCGCGCTCGATTGCCTGACCGCCATTGACCTGACGGGGCGGATGCTCTGGCAGACCGGAGAGCCCTGGCAACGGCCTTATCCCTTCCGCACTCACGGTGGGGCCAACGCAATGCTGATCGAAGATCTGGCTGGAGCGGGGCGTCTGGAATTGTGGCGGATTCATGGAAGTCAATTGGAGACAATCGCTGGACTTACGGGATGCGTGACGCGCGCGGTTACGCTGGATAGCGACAGCTATTACAAACTGTGTGCCGCGCGCTTCCGAGGCGGGAAGGAGAAGCAACTGATCGTCAAGCCCATCGGGGTCGGGTTGACCGGTCATCCGCACGGATGTCCGGTAATGGTTTACAACGCCGATCTCACGGTCTTCTGGCCGCCCCGCGATTTCCCGGGCGTGGGGCATCACGCTTTGCCTCTGGATGTGGATGGCGACGGCAAAGACGAGTTGCTGATCGGCTGGTCGCTGGTGGGTTCCGATGGCGCGATCCGCTGGACCTTGCCGTTGGTTGGCGACGCCGACACTGGGCATCCCGACCGGCAAGTAGTTGCGGATATTGATAACGATGGCGAGCAGGAGCAGGTGCTGGCCCTCGAGCGGCTGGGGTTGGTGGTGTGCGATCTCTCCGGGCAGATCAAGTGGTCGCGGCCGGCCGGGCATTGTGCCGATGCCTGTGTCGGAAAATTCTTTGGGGATCGGCCGGGATTGCAGATCATGTATAACGATGCGGAAGCCGGTCAGAAGCGGCAGAAGGGCGCGCTGGTCATGGTGGATGGCCGCGACGGCGCGGTCATCTGGGAACACGATGAAGACCACTACGGCGCACCGATCGCCTGGCCCAACGTCTGCGGCCCCCAGGCGATCCTGGCGGTGCGGAATGAATATTACGATGATCCAGAGGATCTCCGGCCTTTCGTGATGGACGGCAACCGCCAGGTTCTGGCCCGTTTTGACATCCCGTCATATTTACCCTCCTACAAGGATTTCGCGCTGCCGCATGAACACCAGTGGCGGGGGGATTGGGGCGACTATTACGCGCACCAGTTTGTTGACCTGGATGGCACGGGCCCGCAGATGATCATCTCCTCCCGCCGGGATTTGTGGATTTTCGCGCCGCCTTGATTCTTGCCAAGGAAGGGCTAATGCCCATCACCACGGAGCAATAACCGGCGGCCGGCCGGGCTCAGCGCGACCGAGCTCCCTCAGCAGCCGCCGCAACAACTCATCGCGCAAGGCACGCTGCTCGGGCGCATGGTATAGATTGCAAAGCTCGTGCGGGTCGCGCTCCAAATCATAGAGTTCGCCATCGTCCTGGAGCGGGAAATAGGAGATACGATTGCGAAGGAAATAGAGGCTCTGATGGTAATACCGCGGCGAATCTTTGCTCCACCCGCAACAGAGCGCGGGGGCCTCATCCATCCCGCTGGTCTTCGAGATTACCGGTTTGAAAGAACGGCCTTGAACCGTCGCGGGCGGGGCAAGGCCGACCAAATCCAGCAAGGTCGGCATGACATCCACGTTGCTCATCACGGCCTGAGTTTCGCCGGCGCAACAGCCGGGACCCGCGAGGATGAAAGGCACGTTGAGGAGAGAACGGCAGGGAAAGGGACCCTTGTAGAGAAAGAAATGATCGCCGAGGAGGTCCCCATGGTCAGCGGTAAATAGAACCACCGTGTCGCCGGAAAGTCCTTCTGCCTCGAGGCAGGCGAGCACACGGCCCACGCATTCGTCAATCAGGCTCACCATCCCGTAAGTAGCGGCGTAAATCTGCTGCCAGTCATTGGCCGAAAGATTGCGCGGACAATGCGCGCCGCCGTCTTCCGGAAACAGTCGCTCGGTCATCGCTTTCCGGTAATGAAACGGCCGGTTTTCGTGCTCGCCTTCGCGCCGATGCGGCTCCGGAAAGTTAGCCGCGGCAAAGCGCTCGGC
>JACPGN010000135.1 GCA_016182435.1 Lentisphaerota bacterium
CGGGAACATTGGTTGAGTTTGATGGTGACGGAGTGGCAGACGCTGTTCTGGTGGATCAGGATGGTGATGGCACGATTGATGGCATTGACATGGGCATGGACGGCACGGTAGATGGTCAGATTGAATGATCGTGGTCCTGGTCGCCCGTTCCTTTTAAAAGAACAGCGGGAAATAATAGTCGCGGCCTGTGGCCCAGGATTGGGCCACAGGCCGTTTTGGTTCACGTATATGAATTTCAATGTTGTAGCCGGGGTCGCTGACCCCGGACCGGCCTCGGCGAGGCCGGCTACAGCTTGCCCTGGGGCTATCCATGGTTTTCAGTTGCCGAAGACATAACTTAATGGCCGGTTGACTGATCAGGTGAGACCGAACTGCCGCAAGCAGGCGGTGAAATCCGCCGGCAGCGGCGCGCGCGCGCGAATCAGTTGCCCGCTTACCGGATGATGGAATGACAGCTCGTAGGCGTGGAGCATTTGACGCCTGAGGGTGCGTTCCGTGGGACTGAGTTCGCGATTGGTGGCATATTGCTGATCGCCGAGCAAGGGGTGGCCGATGGCCGTGAGATGCCGCCGGATCTGGTGGGTTCGCCCGGTATCAGGCTCAATCCTTAAATGACTGGCCCGCTTATTGACATCCAGAGTTCTTACCTGCGTCCGGGCTTTTTTGCGTTCAATAGGGTAAGTAATCTCCTGTTCTGGCTCAGCGACGCAGCCGCTGACGATGGCATGATATACCTTGCGGACTCGCTGTTGCGCAAATAGCGGCCGAATACGCGCTACGGCTTCCGCCTGCCGGGCAAACAGAAGACAACCGGAAGTGTCCCGGTCCAGGCGGTGAACAGCTCGCAGCGCCGGACAAGCCGTCAGGCGGCGCAGGCTTTCTTCCAGGCTCCGCGGCCCATTGGCCAATATGCCGGGCGGCTTGTCGGCGATCAGATAATCCCGGCTTTCATATAACAGTGTCGGCCGCGCCGCGCGGTCAGCCCAGCCCGCAGTCGCTACGCGCCAGCGTTGCGGGCGGGCAACCGGTTCTTCCTGAATTTCCACATCGTCGCCGCGCGCGAGCCGATGCCGGGCCATCCAGAGGCGTTGCCCATTCACAAATACTTTCCGCGCATCCAGGAGCGCCTTGGCTTTACGGTTGGATACCCGTAGTTGGGCGGCCAGGAAAGCCAGCAGCGTGGCGCCATGGTCGGTTGAGCGGACGGTCAGGCGTTTAGACATCATAGGCTCTATGGTAGTGTCCTTGACGCTTCTTTACATTAGTTGCGATGTTGTCATTCCCGCGCAAGCGGGAATCCAGACCGGAAAGACTGGATTCCGGGTCAAGCCCGGAATGACAATCAAAATAATAAAGTTAGATTTATGAGACACTACACTATCTGGCCATCGGAAACCATTTTCTTTTCATCCGGATTCCGATCTCATGCCGGGCGGGTTCAATTCTTGCCGCCATACGATGGTAGCTTAATTCGTAAAGACCTATGTTTGACAAATGAAAGTCTGAGCATAAACTTACTCAATTGAATCCAGATAGCCAGTGAAATCTACGTTTCAAATTCTGCAGAACGATCCTGATTCACGGGCCCGGCGCGGACAGCTCATCACGCCGCACGGCGCGGTGGCGACGCCGGTTTTCATGCCGGTAGGCACATACGCGGCGGTCAAGGCCATGACCCCGGCCGAGCTGGAAGCCGCCGGCGTCCAGATGATTCTCTCCAATGCCTATCATCTGCATATCCGTCCCGGGGAGAGCCTTATCGCGCGGGCGGGCGGGTTACACCGCTTCATGGGCTGGCCTGGGCCGATTCTGACCGATAGCGGCGGATTCCAGGTTTTCAGCCTGGCAAGCAAGCGCACGATCGGGGCTGAGGGCGTAGAGTTCAGTTCGCACGTGGATGGGCGCCGCTTCTTTTTAGGTCCCCGGGAAGCCATGGCCATCCAGAAAGCATTATTGTCGGATATTGCCATGGTATTTGACGAATGCGCCCCGTATCCCTGCGACCGCGATTATGCTTGTCAGGCTATGGAGCGCACTCTAAGCTGGGCGGCCGTGTGTTCGCGAGAGGTTCGGGCGCCCGGTCAGCAGTTGTTCGGCATCGTGCAAGGCGGAACCTATAGCGATTTGCGCCGGCAATGCGCTGAGCGCCTGGTGGCCATCGGTTTTGACGGCTATGCCGTTGGCGGGGTGAGCGTAGGCGAGCCGGATGATCTGCGGCTGGAATCCACCGCCGCCAGCCTGGAGCTGTTGCCCAAGGATGCGCCGCGCTATCTGATGGGCGTAGGCTATATGCGCCAGATCGTCGAGGCCGTGGCACTGGGCGTGGATATGTTCGATTGCGTGATCCCGACGCGCGTGGCGCGTAACGGCTCGGCCCTGACCCGCACGGGGCGCTGGGCGGTCAAGACCGCGAGCAATAAGGAAGATGTCGAGCCCATTGAGCGCGGCTGTGTCTGTTATGCCTGCCGGACGTTTTCGCGGGCCTATATCCGGCATCTCTTGAACACAAACGAAATTCTGGGAGTTCGGCTGTTGACTATTCACAACCTGCACCGTTATATGGACTTTATGCGGGAAATCCACGCCGCGCTCGAAACGGGGACCTTCACTCAATTTCGTCAAATGATCCGGGATACAATCGTTAAGGAATAGGGAATCAGACGCCAGACGCCAGACGACGGCCTGCCCTGCGAAGCCCTGAGCGAAGTCGAAGGGGCGAAGCAGGGACGACAGACGATAGAAGGCAGACGACGGATGTCGGAAACGCATGAAGCGTATCGAAAAATAAGAAACGGGAGAAGAGAATGCACGCAATCACTTCGTGGATGACGCTTGGCATGGGCGGGTTCGGCGGCCAGGGCGGTCCGGCGATCGCGTGGTGTTTGGCGGCGGACTGATCGGCACGGTGGCCAATGTCAAGGACAACGTTCTGGTCATCAAGGTGTCCGAGAACACCAGGTTGGATGTGCTGCGCGGGTCGGTTACGCAGGTAATTCGCGATACGGCGGACCTGGGCGCGGCAATAAAGGAGTAGGGTAGTTATGGATAAGCACGCCTTGTGGAAATGGCTGGTGTTAATCGCCTTGACCGCCTGGTCATTGGCGCTGGTGGCGCCTTTGCGGACCAAGGTCAAACTGGGACTCGACCTCAAGGGCGGCACGAGTTTCACCCTGCAGATCGACGAAGGCGAAGTCGAAAAACAGATTCGCGAGGAATTTAAGGATCTCACCGACGTACAAGAAATACACAGCCGGGTAGGTAAGGCCGTGCAGCATGCGCAGGCGCAGGGTCTCGAAGTCATTCGCAACCGGGTGGATGCCCTGGGCGTGGCCGAACCGCTGATTTACCCGGAAAAGCATAACCGGATCATCGTGCAGATCCCTGGGCTCAAGGATGCGGACCGTGCCCGTGCCGAAAAACTGATCCGGCAACCGGCTTTCCTCGTTTTCAGCATTGTGCATGAGGATAATGACAAGCTGGTGAGCGCCCTGTTTGAAAAGGGTTTGGCGCCCGAGGGCTATTCCATCGGCATTGCGCCGCGCGGCCACCAGCGCGAGGTCTATCGGCGCAACCCCGCCGGAAGCGGGGCAAGCCCTGCGGGGCGCGGGGCAAGCCTCCAGAAAGTTACGGCGGAAGCTTTTACCGCCGAGTTTCGCGCGAGAGTGATAGAGCGTTTTCAGGCTCCGCCGGGCTGCCGGTTCATGCTGGAAGAGCGCCAGGAGGAAGGCCAGCACTTTTATGTTCCCTATTTCGTCAAGCAGCGCTACGAACTGCGCGGCGATACGGTCAAGAACGCCGCGATCGAATACGATCAACTGGGCCGGCCTTATGTGACGTTGAAGTTTGACTCCAAGGGCGCCCGCAAGTTTGCGCGGATCACCGCCGATTATGCGCCTGGCGGCGCCAAGAACCCGAACCCGGAAGGCCGCCGCTACTTAGCCATCATCATGGATGACAAACTCTATTCGGCGCCGTTCATCAAGACCGCGATCTACGGGGGCGAAGCGATCATCGAAGGCAATTTTACGCTCAAGGACGCCCAGGACCTCTCCATCGTGCTGCGCGCCGGGTCCATGCCCGCGCCGGTCGAGATCATTGAATCGCGCACGGTGGATCCTTCCCTGGGGCGCGACTCGATTGAGAGCGGGACGCGGGCGACCATTTACGCCTGCATCCTGGTGGTGGCGTTCATGACGGTCTATTACCTGGTAGGCGGCCTGGTGGCGGATGTTGCGCTCTTGTTCAATATGCTGTTGTTGCCCCTGGGCATGATGATTACGGCCGGGATCATGGGACTTTTCACGGGCG
This sequence comes from Lentisphaerota bacterium, assembly GCA_016182435.1. Next base: position 4,309 of record JACPGN010000135.1, read on the forward strand.
CTACCGGCGCGCACATCGGTTTGCCTGTTCTGACCCTGCCGGGCATTGCCGGCATTGCCCTGACGGTCGGCATGGCTGTGGACGCCAACGTGCTGATTTTTGAGCGCATTCGCGAAGAGCAGCGGCTGGGCAAGCGGTTGAGCCCGGCCCTCGAAGCCGGCTATACCAAGGCCTTCGTCACGATCCTGGATTCAAACCTGACGACCATAATGGCCGCCGTGATTCTGTTCATGCTGGGAACGGGCGCGGTCCGCGGGTTCGGCATAACGCTCACGGCCGGAATCATGGTCAGCATGTACACCGCGCTGATGGTGACGCGCATGATCTTCAACATAATCGTCACGCGCAGCACGCTGCCCCAGATCAAGATGCTCTCGGTGATCAAGCCTACTAATATAAACTTCATTGGCGGGCGCAAGTGGGCAATAGCAATTTCGATTGGCGTCATTGTGCTCACCTGGGGCTACATGGCCGAACGCGGCCGGAAGAGCATGGGCAATCTGCTGAGCACGGATTTCACCGGCGGCTCGGCGGTAACATTCCAGTTCTCCCAGAAACAGCCCGTTGAGCGCATCCGTGACACCCTGGCTTCCAGTGGCATCACCGACGTTCAAATCCAGTACCAGAAGGAAATGGATAAGGATGTGGAATACCTCCAGGTCCGTTCCGCCTATGGCGCCGGCGACAAGATCAAGGAAACGCTCGCAACCGGCTTGCCGGCGGCTGACTTCAAGGTCCTGAGTGAAGACACCGTGGGACCGCAGATTGGCCGGGAAATGACCACCAATGCCCTCAAGGCGTTGCTCTATTCCTTTATCGGCATGATCATCTATATCGCCTGGCGGTTTGAGTTTTCATTCGCGGTTGGCGCCATCATTGCGCTGATCCATGATGTGCTGATCAGCATGGGTCTATTCTGCCTGGTAGGACGGCAGTTTGGCATGACCACCATTGCGGCGCTCCTGACCATTGTGGGCTTTTCGGTCAATGACACCATTGTCATTTACGACCGCATCCGCGAGAATATGCGTAAATATCCCGACAAGAATCTGCTCGAAATCTGCAACTTGAGCGTCAATGAGACCCTGAGCCGGACCATCCTGACCAGTTTAACGGTCCTTTTTGCGGTGAGCATGCTCCTGATTTTTGGCGGCGGCGCGATCAACGATTTTGCGTTTCTGTTCCTGGTGGGCATAATCACCGGAACGTATTCAACAGTATATATCGCCACGCCGGTTATGTTATTCATGCGGCGCTTGCTGAAAAAGCCGGCAACGGGCACTCCTGCGCGTTGAAAATCTGGAAAAACATTCCTTGCGATCAGCCCCTGGCTATGCAGTTGGCCGAGTCGCTGGGCTTGCCGCTGGCCGCAGCGGAGGTGCTGGTCGGCCTGGGCTACTCCGACGCCTCTGCCATTGAGCGCTTTCTGAATCCGCGGCTCAGCGATCTCTCGGACCCGTTTTTACTGCCTGACCTGGAACGCGCCGCCCAACGGCTGCACCAGGCCATTCGAACCAGCGAGCCAATAGTCGTCTATGGCGATTATGACGTGGATGGCATTGTCAGCGCCGGACTGCTCCTCCAGGTTCTGCGGCGCCTGGGCGCTAAAGCGGTTACGCCCTATCTGCCTAACCGGCACGGCGAAGGCTACGGCTTGAGCCTGGCGGCGCTCGAGCGCTGTATGGAGCAAGGCCAGCCCAGCGTGCTGGTCACGGTTGATTGCGGCACCAATTCCGTAGCGGCCGTTCAGCGGGCGCAAGAGGCAGGAATTGACGTTATCATTACCGACCACCATGAAAGCAGCGGCCCGGTCGCGCCGGCCTTGGCTGTGGTCAATCCCAAGCTGGGCCAGGATGAGCGCCTTAAAGACCTCTCGGGAGTCGGGGTGGCCTTCAAACTCTGTCATGGCCTGCTCAAGGTGGCTAAGGACCAGGGCGCGGGAATCGCGCCGGCCTTCGATCTGCGCGAATACTTAGACTTGGTCGCGGTGGGCACGGTCGCCGATATTGTGCCGCTCACGGGCGAGAACCGGATTTTGGTGCGGCATGGCTTGGAACAGATGAACCGCTCCCTGCCGCAGCGCTGGCAAGCGCTGGTTGATGTTGCCGGCATCCGCGGCGCTATTGATACTTACCATATTGGTTTTTGCCTTGGCCCGCGGCTCAATGCCGCCGGACGGCTGACTAATGCGGATATGTCCTTGGAACTGCTCTTGACCGACGACCAGGCCAGAGCCCGGCAAATAGCCCGGGATCTGGATAGCGCCAACCGCGAGCGTCAGAAGATCGAAGCCGCGATTATCGTGGAGGCAATGCGCGCGATTGATGGGTATTTCAACGAGCGCGAACATTATGGCCTGGTGATTGGCAACGACGGCTGGCATGCCGGCGTCATCGGGATCGTTGCCGCGCGGTTGGCGGCGCGCTACCGCCGGCCGGCCATTGTTGTGGCGTTTGACGGCGCCCAGGCTACGCCGGGGCGCGACGGGGTAGGGCGGGGGTCGGGTCGCAGCATTGAAGGCTTTTCCCTCCTGAATGGGCTTGAACGCTGCAAGCAACATCTGCTAACTTATGGCGGGCATGCTTTTGCCGCGGGGATAGTAATTGAGCGGTCGCAGTTCGAGGCTTTCCAGAGGGCCTTCAATGCGGCCGCACGGTTGGAGCTGGAAGGCCGCGATTTGCGGGCTGTTCAGCGGATCAATGCCTGGGTCACGCTGAGCGATGTGGATGAGCGTCTGTATGCAGCTCTGGAAATGCTCCGTCCGTTCGGTCAGAATAATCCTGCGCCGGTGCTGGCCGCGCGCGGCGTGCGCATTCAGGGCGAGAAGCGCAGGGTGGGGACCAACCATTTGCGCTTTATGGTAGGCGACGGCCAGACCAGCCGGCCGGCTATCGCTTTCGGCATGGCCGACATGGCCATCCCGGATGGGCTTATGGACGTGGCCTTCACTATCAAGCAGAACAGTTTTTCAGGCAAGGCGACGCTGGAATTGAACGTGCAGGCAATTAGGGAGGCGGAATAGGGCCTTTCCCGTAAAGATACACGTTTTTGCGTGTATAAATTTCAAATCCGAAATTCGAAGCACGAAATTCGAAACAATATCAAAACGATGAAAAATAAAATGCCCGAAACAATATTGTCTCGAATTTTCTGGTTTGGATCATTCGGATTTGTTTCGGATTTCGATATTCGGATTTCGAAATTGGGTTGCGGGGAAAAGCCCGCATTAGCGTAGCAACCAATGAAACGGCTGGAATACAAAATCACTTTTGAGCCGACCGGACGGCAGGTGTATGCCCTGCCGGGCACGATCCTGCTGGAAGCCGCCGCCCAAGCCGGCCTGATTCTGCAAACCCCGTGCGGCGGCCAGGGCAAGTGCGGCAAATGCCGGGTGAAAATCATCAGCGGCGCCTGCCCGCCCTCGGCCAACTGCCGGACGGCCATGAGCGTCCCGGAGGTGGAACAAGGCTATCGCCTGGCCTGCCAGGCCAGAATCCAGGGCGAGCTTGTCGTGGAAGTGCCGGTCGCTTCGCTCTTCGAGTCGCAACAGCAGATCCTGGTTCAGGCCGCGGGCGCCGCCGTGGAACTTGCCCCGGTCATCAGCAAGCGCTTCGTGGAGCTCACTCCGCCCAGCCAGGCGGATGCCAGTTCGGATGTTGAGCGGCTGCGCGCTGCCGTCTCGCCGCTAACTTTCGAGCCGGTTGGCATTCGCATGCTGCGTCTGCTGCCCGGCCTTCTGCGCCGCCAGGGGTTCCGCGGCACAGCCGTGATTGTGGACGGGGAATTGATTGACTTCGAGCCGGGTGACACGGCCGCCAAATGCTACGGCGTGGCCATGGATATCGGCACCACGACGCTGGTAGGGACGCTGATCAACCTGAAGACCGGCCTTGACCTGGGCGTGGAAGCCAAGATCAATCCCCAGACGTCTTTCGGCGACGACGTTATTTCCCGCATCCGTAAATGCCGCGAGGACGCCAAGGGCCTTGCCCAGCTCCAGCGGGTAATTATTGGCGCGGTTAATGATATCGTGGATGACCTGGTGCGTTCGGCCGGCATTGATCGGGCGCATATTTACGAGATTGTCATGGCCGGCAATACCACCATGCAGCAGATCCTGTGCGGAATTGATCCCTCCGCCCTGGGCGAATTGCCGTTCGTGCCCGCCTTTACCGATGTGCCCCAGTTGAGCGCCTCCGACCTGGGCCTGGATATCAACCCTTTTGGCAAAGTCTACATCTTTCCCCAGATAGGCGGGTTTGTGGGCGGCGACACGGTGGCGGGGATTATCGCCAGCCGCCTGGATCGCGAGAGCGAGACGGTCATGTTTGTGGATATCGGCACTAATGGAGAAATTGTGCTCGCGCACCAGGGCCATTTGATCGCCACCTCGGTGGCGGCTGGGCCGGCTTTTGAAGGCGCGCGCATTTCCTGCGGCATGCGCGCCGTAAGCGGCGCCATTGAAAAAGTGGTCATGAATGGCGATCTGGCGATCAACGTCATTGGCAATACGCGGCCGGCGGGCCTGTGCGGCTCCGGCCTGATTGACGCGGTGGCCGAGCTCCTGCGCCTGGGCCTGCTGGATCCTACCGGCCGCCTGCGGACACCGGCTGAAATCCCAACTCGCGCGCCTCCGGCCTTGCGCAAGCGCCTGATCGAACAGGATGGTCACGTGGATTTTCTGCTGGCCCATAAGACGGAAACGGCCTCCGGAGCGCCCTTGATCCTGACCCAGCGCGATGTCCGCGAATTGCAGTTGGCCAGCGCGGCGATCCGTGCGGGAATTTCAATTCTCCTGGAAATGGAAGGGCTGCAGAGCAAGGATTTGAAGCGCGTGCTGCTGGCCGGGGCCTTTGGCAATTTTATCCGGCGCAATCATGCCCGGCGCATCGGCCTGCTGCCGCCCATTCCTTGCGACCGCATCCGGTTTATCGGCAACGCTTCATCGCTGGGCGCCAAGCGGGCGCTGCTCTCCGTGGCTGAGAAGCATTCCGCCGCGACAATCGCCCGCGCGGTGCGCCATGTGGATTTGTCGCTCGCGCCTGAGTTCCAGGCGGCCTTCAGTGCCGCCATGCTGTTTCCGGAAAATGATCCGGGCCTTAGTCTGGAGGGAAGCTGATTATGGCTAACGCGCGCATCCTGATCGTGGAAGACGAAAGCATTGTGGCCAAGGATATTGAAAGCAGCCTGAGGAGCCTGGGGTATGCCGTGGCGGGCATTGTGGCTTTGGGCGAGGAGGCCGTGGAGCTTTCCGGCGTGCTCAAGCCCGACCTGATTCTAATGGACGTCATGCTCAAGGGCGCGATGGACGGCATCGCCGCGGCTGAACGCATCCGGCGGGAGCATTCGTTGCCGGTCATCTATCTTACCGCCTATACGGATGATGATACCCTGGAGCGCGCCAAGGCGACCGCGGCTTTCGGGTACCTGCTGAAGCCCTTTGAAGACCGCGACCTGCGCGTTACGATTGAAATGGCGCTCTACAAGCATGCCATGGAGCGCCGGGAGAAAGAGGCCCGGGAGCGCGAGCGCCGGCTGCAGGAGCGCCTCCTGCGCGCCCAGCGCATGGAATCGCTGGGCAGCCTGGCCGGAGGAGTCGCCTCCAATTTGAACAACATCCTGGAGCCGCTCCTGCATTACGCCGACCTGATCGCGCGGAATCTACCCCCGGACAGCGCCCTGCGCCAGGACCTGGAAATCATCAGGAATTCGGCGCGCAAGGCCCTGGAGATCATTCGCGACCTCGGCACCCTGGGCCGGATCGGTAATTTTCCCAAAGAGCCGCTCGTGTTGAATTCGGTCCTTGAGCAGGTGGCGCGCACGAGCGCCTATCTGGCCTTGCAGCAGAACGCGCCGCTGGTGGCCGTGGAACTGAAAGTTGCCGCCGCTCTGCCGCCGATTCTGGGTTCCCGGAGTCTTTTGCAGGTGCTGGCGCTGAACCTGCTGAGCTATGCTTTTAAGGCCATGCCCAAGGGGGGCCGTTTGACCCTGGCAACCGCGGTGGAATCGGTGCCGGAAGCGATCTCCGGCTACGAGGTAATTTACCCTGGCGCCTATGCGGTCTTGCATGTTCTGAATACTGGCCCACGCATCGCGGAGCAGGAATTGAACCGGATGTTTGAGCCCGGTTTTGTTCGCGATCAAGACCGGTCATTGAAGGGCAGCGGTCTGGAGCTGGCCGTTGTGTATGCGATCGTCAAGGAACACGCCGGGTTTATTGACGTGCGTTCAGCCCCGGGACAGGGAACAATTTTTATCGTCTATTTTCCGCTCTCGGACGCTCCGGCCCAGGAGCGTGAGCCGCAGTTGGCGCTCGAATTCAGCGGCCATGAGACCATCCTGATCGTGGATGATGACGATCGGCAACGCCATAGCGCCGCGAGCTGGTTGCGCGCCGGCGGTTACAAGGTCTTCACCGCCGCCAACGGCCACGCGGCCATCGAGGTTCTCGATTCCGCGGCCAAAGCCCAGGGGCCGGCCATTGATCTGGTCATCCTGGATATGATCATGGCTGACGACTTTGACGGGCTGGATACCTATAAGAAAATGCTGGAATTCAATCCGCGCCAGAAAGTGATCATGGCCAGCGGCTTCGCCGAAACTGACCGCCTCAAGGAAGCGCGGAAGCTGGGGGTGCGGCAGCATATCCAGAAGCCCTACGATTTTGAAGCGCTCGGGCGAGCCGTGCGCCAGGAGCTGGACAAGGCTTAAAGAATGGTTAATGGTAAATGGTCAATGGCTAATGGCCGGCGACGTCAAACCTCAGCGACTATTAACCATTTTCCCATGTTCCATCAACCATTGACCATTATCCATTAACCATCTTCCATTATCCATCAACCATTTTCCCATTGCCCGCGGGATGTTCGGCGGTCACAGTAATGGCGATCCCGCCGCGCGGATTAAAGCGGCCGGTCACGCGCAAGCGCCGCGGCCGGCAGACCTTGAGGATATCATCCAGAATACGGTTGACCGCGGCCTCGTGAAAGGTACCACGGTTGCGGAAAGAACAAAGATATAGCTTGAGCGACTTGCTTTCTAAGCATAAACTGTCAGGGATGTAGTCAATGGAAATGACGCCGAAATCAGGCTGGCCGGTGACGGGACAGAGCGCGGTGAATTCTGGGCACTCAAAATGGATCCAGTAATCCCGTTTGGGGTAAGCATTGCGGAATGTTTCCAAGCGGGCCTGGTCGGGCGAGTGGGGGCTGGGCAGGCTC
>JACPGN010000138.1 GCA_016182435.1 Lentisphaerota bacterium
AAATCCTCAGACGTATCCTGAATGATCCAGCCTTGGGCTTCAACTTCGCGCCGCAAGCGGTCGGCCGCGGAGAAGTCCTTGCGCCGGCGGGCTTCCAGCCGCTCCTGGGCCAGGTGAATGACGGCCTCGGGCGGCACGGGCGTTGTTCCCGGCTGCACGCCCAGGACGCGGTCAATCTGAGCAAGGGCTTGCCAGGCCTGGCGGGATTGCGCCGGACTTAAGGCCTCGGCATCCAGACGCTGGTTGCCCTCACGGACGAGGTCAAACAATGCGGCCAGCGCCAGCGAAATGTTGAGGTCGTCTGAGAGCGCGCGGGAGAAAGAAGCCGCGTGGCGCGCGCACCAATTTTCAATTTTCGATTGGGGTTCGGCCTTGGCCGTTTGTGGGCCTTGGCCTTCGGGGAGCTGACCCGCCTGTAGTCCGGCTATGCCGGACAGCATTGCCTGCCCGCAGTGGCTGCGCCACAGGCGCTGCAGGCGGGCGGGCAGGTTGCCGCGGGTTTGCACTCGTTCGGCGAACTCATCCAGGCGCTGCAACGCGCCGCGGGCGGCAGTGAGCGCCTCGAAGGTAAAATTGAGCGCTTGCCGGTAATGCACGGAGAGCAGCGCGTAGCGGATTTCGCGGCCGGAAAACCCAAGCTGGAGCAGGTCGCGCAGGGTGTAAAAGTTACCGGCGGATTTGGACATTTTGCGTCCATCTACGATCAAGTGCGCGCAATGCATCCAATATTTCACAAAGGGCTTCCCGGTGGCGGCCTCGCTCTGGGCAATTTCATTCTCGTGATGCGGAAAAATATTGTCCATGCCGCCGGTGTGCAGATCAAAGCTTTCGCCAAGATATTTCATGCTCATGGCCGAACATTCGATGTGCCAGCCGGGTCGGCCGCGGCCCCAGGGCGAGTCCCAGGCGGCCAGGCCGTCCTCGGGGACCTGAGCTTTCCAGAGGGCAAAATCGGCCGCGTTTTCCTTCTGGTATTCGTCCTGGGCAATCCGTGCGCCGGGCGCCAGGCCGCCGCGGTCCAGATGCGCTAATTTCCCGTAAGGCTTGAACTTTTCAATGCTGAAATACACCGCGCCGTCCTCGGAGCGGTAAGCAAAACCCTTCTGCAACAGCTTCTCGATCAAAGCGATCATTTCGGCGATATGCTCCGTGGCGGCGGGATAATGCTCAGCCGGCTCAATCGCCAGCGCGCGCAAGTCCTCAAAAAAAGCTTCCTTATATTGACGCGTGTAATCATCAAGCTCCAGCGCGGCCGCCTGCGCGCCGCGGATGGTTTTGTCATCCACGTCGGTCAGGTTCATGACCTGCTGGACCTCGAACCCTTCAGCGCGCAGCGTGCGCCGGAGCAGGTCCTCGAAGACGTAGGCGCGAAAATTGCCGAGGTGGGCAAAATCGTAGACCGTCGGTCCGCAAGTATAAAGCCGGACCTGCGGCGCCTTGAGCGGCACAAACTCTTCCAACTGCCGGGTCAGCGTGTTGTAAATGTGGAAAGACATGAGAAGACCATTCGTGATTCCAGTCCTGCGCCAATCGGTCAGTCGGCGTAATCAGTTACGAGGTGGTCGCGTGAGGGTAGGGACGGCTCCCCGCCACAGGGCGGGGCAAGCGCCGAGTTTATCCCGCCTCGGCGGGACCGTCCGTGGCGCGTTCGGGCCTACTCCGCCGGAGCAAAGCCTCCTGGCTGCGAAGGCTGGACGAACGCGCCCTACCTCTTGCCCCTTTAAGACTGGCATTACCAGTCGGTACTGCCACAGTGGCCACGGCTAGCGCCGCGATACCTTTACCCTGTCCGAGAAAGCCAATGCCTTCCATGGTTGTAGCCTTGATGGAAACGCTTTTTACGGGCAGTTCCAGCGCGCGGGCTAAGCGCACGCGCATGGCGGCTCGGTAAGGCGCTATTCTGGGCGCTTCGGCCATTAGAACGGCATCCACGTGCAGCAAGCGCGCCCGGCGGGCTTTCAGCCGCGCGCGCACACGCTTGAGCAGCACGAGGCTGCTGGCGTCTTTCCAGCGCGCCGCGCTGTCCGGGAAATGCACGCCGATATCGCCGTCGGCCACGGCGCCCAGCAAAGCATCGGCCAAGGCGTGGCAGAGCGCATCGGCATCGGAATGGCCGGCCAAACCGAGCGGATGCTTGATCGGCACGCCGCCCAGGATCAAGCGCCGGCCCCTGGCCAGTCGGTGGATATCAAAGCCGATGCCGGTCTTAATCATGAGGCCGCTCCGCGAACAGCCGGCGCGTGGCGTGTTTCCTTTTTTCCTTACGGCAGAGCCTTTGCCGCGGCCAGGGCGGCGGCGTAATCCGGCTCCTGGGCGATCTCCGGCGCCTGTTGAGCGTAAGCAATGCGGTTGTTGCCGTCCAGCACCAGCACGGCGCGGCTCATCAACCCGGCCAAGGGCCCATCCTTGATCTGCACGCCGTATGCCTTGCCAAAAGACGGCGAACGCAAGGTGGAGAGCGTGACGATATTTTTCAATCCCTGGCTCTCGCAAAACCGGCCCTGAGCAAAGGGCAGGTCGGCCGAGATGTTGATCAGCACCGTATCGCTTAAGCTCGCGACGGCCTCACTGAATTTACGCGCGGAGGCGGCGCAGACGGGCGTGTCTAAGCTGGGCACGATATTGATGATCTTTTTCTTCTGACCGAACGTAGCCAGGGTAATGTCATCGAGGTTCGCGCCGGTCAGTTTGAAGGCGGGCGCAATTGTTCCCCGCGCCGGCAGTTTCCCCGATGTATGAATTACCCGGCCTTTGAGCGTGATTTTAGCCATGGGTTGCTCCTTTCCGTTGAGCTGACTTGCTCCACGTCATATCACTATATCGAAGTATCCGGAACTATGCAAACGGGAAGGCAACGATAAACCGTAAGTGGGGCATGGCTGTGAGTTACTGCGGCGGCAAGGGATTGCCGCCGGCTCGGAAAATCATCTCCGGACAAGAAGGCTGCCGACAGAATTAACCTCCATGGCGGGCGGTACGCTCAAGCTGCTGGTTCGGCAAGACCATGCTGGCGGCTCAGCCGCACGAACTCCGCGCACATGGCTTCGATTGCTTCCTGACGATGCCCGGCGCCGGCGGGGTCGCTATACCATTGCGCTATGAATCCGCCTTGTGGACGACCCAATGTGGTCACCAGCTTGCGGCAATATGCCCGAATGTCGTCGAGCGAGCCGCGGACCATGGTGGCCTGGATGTCAACGGGACACCAGAAGGTGATGCGGCCGCCAAATCGCTCGCCCAACAGTTCCAGCCCCATGTTTTCCTGCTGGTCCATCTGGATGACGTCCAAGCCGATCTGGATTAAATCATCAAGGATAGCGGTGATATGTCCGCAACTGTGCAGAAAGGTGAGGAGGCCGGCAGCGTGCGCCGCGGCGTAGACGCGCTCATAGCGGGGTTTCCAGATCGCGCGCCATGATTCCGGCGAAATCATCAGCCGATTCTGTAATCCCCAATCGTCACAAAATATGTAGCCGTCGGCACCGGAGGCGGCATAGCGCTCGATTGCGTAGAGATTCATATCCACAAGCACATCAATCAGACGGCCCAATTCCGCTGGTGAAACATGAATATCCGCCCATGTGCTCTCCAATCCCCGCAGGAAGTGAACGCGCTCGAAGAGGGAAATGCCCCCGGCCAACAGGAATTTGTCGCCGGCCCGGTCACGCGCCCCGGCCAGTTTCTCCCATCGGCGCGGATCGCGAATGTCTGGAACATTCAGCTTGCCCCAGTCCGCCCAATCACGAAGTGGAAAGGTTTTCACTTCCCCCAGATTGGAGATGCCAATGTTCGCCCAGACGCAGCCCCATTCATCCACCCCATTCTTGGGGCGGGCGTCAGGCGACGGGTCCATTCCCACCCCGGTAAAATCAGTGCCGTAGGCCTCGGTAAGGGCATAGGGGATGCGCTCGGCGCCCTCAAAACGGACGGTTCTGTTTACGATCTCGCGCGAGGTCATGCTCATGTCCTGTTGTGCTGAACGTCGGCGTTCAGCCTGAGCCGCGCTTCGCGGCGATAGGCTGCGACGCCTGGTTGGAAATTCTAGTTTCCTTTTTCGATCTGCCCAGTTTGATGGCCGAAATGATGATGGTCACGATCCCGATGGGAGATGCAATCCAGCCAGCCGCCGTTGCGTACAAGGCGAGACTGATGTTGCTCGCCAGAACCTCCGCCTGCGGCTGGGGTTGGCTGAGGTGCCCTAACGCGAAGAGCATGCCAAGGACGGTTCCAATCATGCCCCAGATCGGTCCGAGCGCAAGGATGATGCCCACCACCAGCCAAATGATTAGTTTCGTTTTCCGTTTCATCTTCGATTCCTAACGGGCAGAGTTTAGGCAAAGTAGCGCGAGGTAAGGCAGGCGCTGGAGGTACCTGCTGCTTTCGCGACACTTTGGCTCCAACGAGTTGTTAGGCGGCGCTCCGCGCCGCCTAACAACTCGTTGGCCTTGCAAGCGATGGTTGGACCTATTGCAAATCTTCAATTGGCAGAATCTGTTTTGTGTGTCGAACCGTGAGAATGGCGACCTGATGCAGCTCTATGCGGTAGATGATGCGGTAATTCCCCCAAATCAGTTCGCGGATATCGGGACGAGAGGTTTCGGGTAGATATCGCCCGCTTTTGGGGAATTTAGCCAGTTGCCCGACACGCGCAAAAACCTTGCGAATCCATTTCTCGGCTACAATGGGGTTGTCTTCGGCGATATAGCAGGCGATTGCCGCCACCCGATCGATCGCAAGGGGCGCCCATTGCACCTTCATCAAGACACCTTTGCTAGAACTCTCTTTAATGCGGCCTCGTGGGAAACACCTTTGCCCTGTGATAGTTGATCTTCGGCAAGTCGAATGTCCTCGAGAACTTCCATTTTCTGCATCAGGCCTTCATATTCGGAGACATCCAGCAGCACGGCTGCCGATTTGCCGTGGTGGGTAATCACCACGGGCCGCCTCGTCTTCCGAACCTGGGTGATGCACGAGGTGACATGGGCACGGAATTCCGATAGTGGTTTGACATCTTCGTCGAGATTGATTCGAGTCATGGGGCATCTCCTTTGTGCAATATATCGTACGATATTCTGTGCGACTGTCAAGGTCCAACTCGTTGGCCTGGCCACTATGCCGTTTAGCGGCGTAGGACTCCATGCGTTGGTTCGCCGACAGACTTCTTATGTTAAGACAGGGGTCAAACTGAAGACTCGGGCCAACCGCGATGCCCTTTGAACGTCGCCACGCCGTAAGGCTTCGCGGACATCATCCAGTTTATAGGCGTCTTCCAGCGACAAGTAGGGCGACCATTCGTTGTCCGTTTCGATCAATTCGACATCAACTTCGGCTGCATACTGTCCTTAGCGAACGAGTTTTGTGTGATGTCTTGTATTCATACCATGATATTAGCGTAATAGACATTACTTGCAAATCGTTTCTTACGGCGAACGGCGAGCCGAGCCGAGCGGGCAAAGCAGCTCGCCGTTGAGAGTGAGTTCAAAGACGGCCGAGTTCGTCCTGCTCTGTTTGAAAACGAGGATCACCTCGCGGGTCTTCCGCAGCGCAATGCCATGTCTCGATACACAGATACCTTCTTGCAGATCGAGTTGCCAAAGTCCAGGTGGTAGAGACTGCCAGTTCTGGCCCCCAGGAACGTACCAGACGGAGTCGTAGTCGTTGCTGAACTGCGTATTGCGAAGAAGATCAGAGCAGGCTTGGGCTACTTCCTGATGGTCAATTCGCTTGAGGCAGTAGTACTTTCCCGCCCATGTCGGCCAGTTAACCAGGACGGCCAACAGGCCGAGCACGGCTGTGCAGACGGCGGCGGCGTGCCATCCAGTAGAGATGGCGCGTGCTGGGCGATCTGTAATTTCGGTCTGCTGCTTGAAGGCAAGGGCGATAAAGCCGATCACCAGAATCCCGCCGGAAAAGGCGTAAAGCAGACCCAGTATCCGTCTTGGCGTGAATCCCATGGAGGCCACATATTGAATGAGCCAGAACAGCGGCCAGGCCAAAATGCAGAGAAGAAATACGCCGAGAATCACTGCGCAAACGGCGTACGCCAGATACGCGCTTCCTCTCGCCCGATTGCTCAGCCACCGGACCGCTGCTGCATATGGCAGCGATGATAGCGTCATGACGGTGAGCAAGAACAGCCATTTGCCTATTGTCGGCTGATCGAGTGCGTCGCCCGCATGAACTATATCGAACGGTTCTGAAAAGATCTCCCCGGCAAGCACAAAACTGGGCATGGTGCCGCTGAACACCGAGATAACGGGGTCCCTCGCGGCAAGCCACACCCATGCGAGAACAGGAAGCATCAGGATGGTGATGCCCAACCAGCCCGCTCGATGGCGAAACCGCCTGAGATATCGTCCCGCAGATGTCATATGTTTGCCGAACGCTATAAATCAGGCCGAGCCGCGATCGCGCATCGGGGCGATGGCCTAATTTGCTGGTAGAGAGTCAGTCCTTCTTTCACTTCAGTTTATAGATACGGATGGCATTATCGCGGGCAACTTTGAGGAGCACCTCCTCCGGCAACTGCTGAATGGCACCGAAGGTCTCCTCCATGTAATTTGGGAATCGCATGGTCTTGCCCGAAATGCCGACAAACTGGTCGGTCGCAAGCAGAAGGCGATCGGCATGGTCAATGAAGAAGCGCCGCCATTCCGGCTTGAGAGTGTTCTGCCCATCCACCATCCGGTTGGGCATGGGCGCAACCGAGCCGACCTGATTTGCGCGATCCTCGACTTTAAACCCGAGATAGAGATTCGTGTGCGTGGCGAGCATGCGGCGCAACAGCTCGATGGTCATCTGGCCGGTGTTGTCCCAACCTATGTGCTGCCAGACGATCTTAGCTTTGCGGTTGTACGCGAGCAGGCGTTCCAGCCCCGGGATCGTGGCCTGAAGCGTCGCCGGATTCTTCGCGCTCGTCCGGCGCAGATTCTCCGGCGTGACCGTGTCCTCGAGCACGGCCTCCATGTGGATGTCAATGGGCAAGTCATGCTTCGCCGCGATATCGGCAAGGAGCAGGTAGAGCGGGTGATCAGGGGCGGCCGCTTCGAAAACATGGTTCTGGTTCAGGGAAAGATGAAGGACCGAAAGTTCGCCAAAGGCCTTGGCGCCGTCCGCCACCATCTTCTCGGCCGCCGCCCTGAATTTCTTCCTAACCTCGTCCGTCACTGCGTCCGGCGCCGTGCCGTGAATCATGGAGTTGAGGATGCCGCCGCCGGCGCCGAGGACCAATCGGTCAGGGTATTTACGGATCGCCGGCAGGAGTTTCGTGTAGTCATAGTAGCCCATCTGGCCGGAGACACGCGGTTAAGGCATCAAGACCGCCTTCCGGATGCCGTACTGGTTCATGGTCTGGATCAGATTATCGGCGCAGGCAAGATAGTCGGCAGCGGTGAACTCGATGAATGGTTTCTGGCCGCGGGGAGGTCTCTGTCCCGGCCCGCGATTTGAGCGCATTTGCTCCTGAATCCATTCGAGGGACAACGCATTGTTCAGATGCATATGCACATCAATATACGTGCCAAATCCTGGTGGTTCCCCCGCATGGCTGGTTGGGATGGGAACTACTCTGCAGAAAGTTGCAACCGTGGCAACAATCATCAATTTACGGATCAAGACACTCCCTCCCTTGCTCGCCGTTCACCGCATACAATCGAGGTGATGATCGGAATAGCAAGCTTTATAAGTGGATAATTTAAAAATCTGATCACTAACCCTGGTTTTGCTTGCCCGGACCCGGTAGGTCCGCCACATGGTCGGCTGCAGAGTTTCTGATTCTGATTTAGTTAGCCGCCGGTCACACTTTATTAAGTGTGTCGCTAAGGTCAATGAAAGAATTCTCTATATATAATCAGCATTGCATAATTGGGTGACGGCAATAGTGGCCATTCTCTTAAGAAAAACGCGATCTTCCATATCACTGTATTTTGCAAGACTCGTTAGGGATGGAAACTTGCAATGAGAGAGTTAGTCAGCGTCCGGTCACACTTTATTAAGTGTGTCGCTACGATCAGTAGAAGAATTCCTGATATATTAGGGTGAAATCTGTAAGGGCGAGAGAAGCGCCATGTTGCCGTGCTGGCTGAATCACAAGTAAAAAAGTTCATGGGATGATCCAAGCATGCACGGCGAATGCCCGGCATAAGCCGCGGCCATCAGGACGGGGGCTGGATAGCCAGGTTCGACGCCCGCTTCCGCGCCTGGGCTTTCACGTGCTTGCTTTAATCCGACTTGACCAACAAACATGGATAAACGTGAATTCTGCTATTCCGGGATCAGAATTGCGTCAAGTAGGGCGGCATCGGATCGGTGTTCCTATGGCATCGCTGCGCAAGACGCCACAGCAGCTCCTCGCGCACATCTCGATGCTGATTCTCGCCATAGAAGTTGCGGCTTTCGTCCGGATCTTCCTGGAGGTTGAACAACTGGCCGTATTGCTGTCCGGCTGTAGGATAAATGTTCAGCTTCCATCGGTCCGTACGCAGGGTCTGCACCGCCATGTAGGGACCAAAGAGCTTGCCGAATCGCTGGGGAGTTATGTCGTACATGTCGGAATAGATGTCCTCCCTTCCGATTCGACCGCCGCTGCGCAGGGCCGCCGAGAAGTCGCGGCCTTGGACCCCGGGCGTGATCGGGACATCCAGCAGGCTGAGAAGCGTGGGATAGAGATCTGCCAGTTCCACCAATCCCCCCTCGCGCCGCGGCGTCAGCTTGCGGCCGGGTAAGTGGATAAGCAGAGGCACACGAAGAGTTTCGTCGTAGTGCAGCGATGGTTTTCGTAGAAGATCGTGGTTTCCCAGAAACTCACCGTGATCGCTCGTGAAGACGATCATGGTGCTTTCCTTCTGCCCGGAGTGTTCCAGCGCATCGAGCAGGCAGCCGACCCCATCGTCAATCAAACTGATACTCGCGAAGTAATGGCGCGCAATATGCCGCTTGACGAGGTCGGGGTAACGTTGCATCTCGCCGATAGCCATCGCGGCCGGCAAAGGGATAAAGGCGGGATCAACGCCCCCTTTGACGGCTGGAATGGGAATGTCCTCCAGGTTGTAACGGACAATCTGGTCTTCCGGCGCCTCAAAGGGGGGGTGTGGCGCGATAAACGAGCAGAAGGTGAACCACGGTTTGCCGCCGTCCTGCGCGCGGACAAACTCAGCCGCACTCGCGGCGATGAACGTCGAGTGGTCGAACACGGAAGGATAAGGCGAAACACGCAAGTCGCCCGGACCGTCAGCAAGTAAAGGCGTGGCTTTGCGGTCGAGCAGCGCGGGAGATTTCTCGCGCAACCATTCCCGGTGCCGACCACGAAGAATGTCCTCGCAACCGGAATAGACCTCAAATCCGTAGTTCTCCTTGCACGGATCGTCTGGAACGGGCGTGAGCATGCCATCCTTGGCAAATCGCCGCCAGTCCAATGTCGGCACATCCGCGTGAAGCTCTCGAAGCGTGTACTGTTCCGGAGTCAGGTGGACCTTGCCGAAGGCGGCAGTGCGGAATCCATGACGCCGCAACACTTCCGGGAAGGTGGTTTCCGACGGTGGCAGTATGCCCATGCCCCGCACGCGCGCAGCGGCCGGATAGCGACCGGTAAATAGCACAGCGCGCGAGGCCATGCAGGCGGGGCTTTGGCAAAACGCCTTGTCAAAGACCACGCTGGATTCGGCCAGGCGATCGAGGTGCGGCGTCTGCACAACTGGATTCCCCATGAAACCAAGACAGTCGGCACGGTGCTGATCCGTCATAATCCAGAGAATATTCATCTTCTTCATTTCAGGGTTCAATTTAATCAGCCTGCCTGGGCACTGACAAGCTTTCAAGCTTTGGGGTCCCTGTATTTAGATTCTCCGAAGTAGAATCTAAATACAGGGCTGCCCCGAATGCTTTTGTCGCGGCGCTGCCTTCATGAGTTGCAAGAAATTGGCCTCCAGAAAAACCAGTCGTTCTGCTGGTGTCTGCCCGTCAAGAGCCGCTTCGTAATGGAGTGGTCCGGCAAAACCGGTAGCCTTCAGTGCTGAGCGGAAAGCGGCCCAGTCAATGACTCCACGGAGGGGCGGCCAGTGCTTTTCGTCAACCCCATCGTAGTCGGAGCAGTGCAAGGCGAAGAGTCGTGGTCCCAGACTACGGACCACTTCCGGGAGTGAAGCAAAGCCATCCATTAGATGATTGGTGTCCAGGCAGACACCGGCCGTGTCCGAGTCCACATCCTCCAGAAGATCGAGCAGTTCTGCGATTGACCGCCCCAAACACGTGCGCGGCAGCAGTTCAATGGCCAGTCGGCATCCGGCCTGACGGACCATTTGCGCGATGGTTTCGATGGCGTGTTTTGCCTGCTTCATTCGTGCAGCGCGAGCGTCGTTGGTGATCGGCTCGAAACTGGGATGCACGATGATCATGCGGGCGCCGATTCGCACCGCCAGGTCGAGAGCCACGCCAATGGCCTGCATGCCGGCAGACCCGATGGCGGGATCTGGTGAGGAGATGTCCAAGGAACCACCGAAGTTGGCGTGGACAGTCCGGGGTTCGACATGTGCCTTGGCCAGAGCCCGACGGGCCTCCTGCACATGGGTTGCCTCTTTCCCGAAAGTCGGTTCCCATAGTTCGACCGATCTCACCGACGATCCGCCGAGCATCCCTATTGTGTCAAGCTGTTGTTCGGGATCAAGGGTATGAAAGGACACCCCGAGTGCAAACGGCGCGTCATCCGTCATTCGCATGGCTTATTTCCTGTTTTCGCGGAGTTTGTCTGAGGATTCTCCTGCCGAACGGGCAGAGTTGCAACTCTGGTTCGGCAATTCGTGATCAGAAGTGTTCCGCCTTGGCGGATCTGCGCAGGCAAATCCCAGGCTACAGTCCTCAATGGCAAGAGCCTACTTCGCCGGAGCAAGACCTCCTGGCTGCGAAGGCTGAACATCAGAGGTGTCACGGAGCGTCCGGCTTTGCCAGAATCGTGACGCTCGGCAAGGATTGCGTCGGGCCTTTCGGTTTAATCCCGCTATCTCTCCATACCTGGGAACACCATCATCTTCTTGCCTCAACGATACACTTTTCCCAATCGCAAATCCAAATATCCATCAATCTGCCGAACGGGCAGAGTTGACCTTGCAACTCTGCCCGTTCGGATTCTACTTCATTATTCCAGAATCAGCAATGATTCCGAGGGATTGGAAATGAACGCACAAATCATTTCCGCATTATCCATTATCAGATTTTTGATGTATTGTGTGGAACAATTCCCAACCCTGAGGTGGATGACTTTGGGAGGGTGGCTGCGTAGAAGTGCCCGGTGAAAGAAATCAGAATCTTTTGAGATAATGACAAAGCCATGCTCCGCCGCGAATTTCCAGATGATCTCGTCGTTTTCCGTCGTCAGCTTGACATTGGCGACATGCTGAGAGCCTGGAAATGCGGCGTCAATATCCCGCAAAAGTCGGCGGGAAAGGTTCTGGTCAAACAATAGCTTCACGCCATTGCCACCGTCAGCTTTTTCTCGCGATCAGCAGCGAAAGCCAGGCAAGCGTGAATGTCGTCCGAGGTAAGTTCCGGAAAATCCCGCAAGATATCCGCCTCGGTCATTCCGGATGCCAGATACTCCAGAATATCCGACACGGTGATACGCATGCCGCGAATACACGGCTTGCCGCTTCGTTTGCCGGGTTCAATAGTGATAATGTTTGCGTAATTCATGTTTTTAACTCTACCTCGATAATGACGCTTTGACAAGCTGTTTTATCGCTTGATTAAATATCCTGTTCGGGTCTTGGTTCAGATTGATTTCTCATCTTTCCTTTCTTTTTATCAATCCGAACGCTCTGGCTCGGCGAGCTTGCGAGCCGTAGCCAGCAGCCGGTTGTTCGCAATTGCATTATTGTTTTGGTCGTTGAAATGCCTTGAAAAGCAGGATTCCCAGGCCCGTCGTGAAAAAAAGAAATCCAGGCACAGCGAAGACGAAGGGCATTAGAATTTCACCCTTGTCAGTCCATTGATGAAACATAGGAACGCCGATGAATAGAATTCCCACAATGAGGAAGAATACCCCGAGTATTGTCATTGTGTTCTCCTATTTCCTGATGTGCGAACGTGGGCGCTGAACCGCGCCGCGCTTAGCGGCGTCGTGTTCCACCGCTTTGTTCGCCTATTCTATTCCAATTCGAGGCCCAATTGATTCCGGCGGCTTTGAAGTCGAGCCACCGCTGGGCGTGGGTGCTTGGCAGGTAGCGCGACCCCCTCATGTGGAAGGCAGTGTTCTGCCGATGACAACAAAGTGAGTAGCGAGTGCTCAATTTCGATTCTTGCAATCTCAAGCCTTTCCTCTGCAATGCGAGTGTATTCATCTGAAATGTCACAGAGGATGGCGAACCTCTCATTTGCCATACACGCCTCACCGGTTGTGCCTGATCCACTCATGAGGTCAATTGCGAGTTCGCCACGCGCCGTGGCCATGAGGAGCGTCTTCTCGATCACCGAAAGGGGCTTCTGCGACGGGTGTCCGGTCTGTTCACTCCTCCCAACAAATCCACACAATAGGGACTCTTCTATCACGCTGGGCGGCCCAGGAATATACAGCAGTTTGCCCTGTTGCATCTTTTTCCGCTGCACGTCATTGAGGAAGTTCTCAACGTGCATCACGGCGTTGGGGGTCGTAAGGTGCAGACACGTCATCTGCGCAGACCTCCAGCCGCGTATGCGAGACGGAGAGTTCTTGTAGAACCACGTCAACCAGCATTTGAGCGTCAATGGCGCAGGAAGTATCCGAACAAATCGAGCGACGATTTCGGGGAAGCCCCACAGGAAAATATGATCTGACAACGGCGCGACGCAGCGCAGGAGTTGCGGCAGGTATTCATCGTAGTCGTCACGCACGCCGCCGACGCCTTTGTTGTACCACGGATCAAGAACGCAGCATTGCGCGTGGAAGCCCAGGGCCAAGAGGAGTTGTGAGGACATCTCTATGTCCATCGGCGGCAGGATGACCACTCCCTGCTTGCCGAGTTGAGACGCAACGGCGTTCCGTAACTCCAATAGTTCCGGATGGTGTGTCTTGTCGTTCGTTTTCATTTTCGTTTGATCTCGCCTTTGTCGTTCATCTCGTATCCAAAATACTCCAACAGGAACTTGAACACAATCTCCTTCTCCGGTCGTGTCGAAAACTGAACGATGGCGTACGTGTTCATTTTTCCGGTCGTCGAGTCCCAGTAGTTCTTCTTCGTGACCTGATGTCGGCCGCACAGCGCCGTCCACTGCCCCGGATCGGATGGGTCGGCATCTGGGTTCACGGAATGGGGGTTTCTGTGGTCCGGGGTCAGTTTCACGCGTCCTCCACCGACCGGGTCAACTTCACCATCGTGGAGTCCGCAAGCACGTCCGCCTTCGGACCATTCGCAACAGTGCTTGGCCCGTTCCAGAATGGCAACCCAAGTTTCGTCGTCGGGTCTGACGCGTTTGCCTGCCTTCTTCCGTTTGGTCGCATGGGGCATCAGGTACTCTTGCACCTTGAGGTCGCCACGATTCCGCCAGGACAGAATCGTGTAGCCATCGTCAGTGCGCAGTTCGGACAATCGCTGATGCCAGTTCTCAGGCTCTTTTTTCGTTTTCGGGTCGCGTGCCGCGCGCAAAATGGTCTCGCGCCCAAGGACTTTGCCGAGGTTGTCCAGAAAGAGGGCCTCGATCCGCTTCTTGACGCTCTTCTGACGATATGGCCCCTTGAACGTACCGTAAACTTTACTGCCGGTCATGATCTTCTTTTCCTTTTATCTCTGGCGAACGGTTGCGTTCGCGGGCGGCGCGGCAGCGCCGTACCGTGCGACGCCGTGTTCGACCTCTTCATGCTTTCTGTTCCGGTTTCGGTTGCTCAAAGATGGTCCCACGGATGTCCTGTGCGGAGTATGTCCGTTTGACCGAGAAATGGAAAACCGGCACTCCGGCTGCCGCGAGTGCCTTGTCGAGAAACTCGTCTCGGGTCTGTCTTCGGGACTGCTGGTGGCTGGAATCGTCAAGTTCCACCACGAATTGCACTGACAAGTCGCTCGGATCGCACACGACGAAGTCGAGGTGCTTGCTTTGAATCCGGTTGAATGCCTGTTGCCGGGCACTTCCGCTGATCCCGGCTTTCACCTTGATGACATCGGCAAGGCGTAGCTTGCCAAAGACCCGAAACTGATCTCCGAGGGCTGGCTCAAGCACACCGAGAAACGAACGTTCCGCCGGCGTGAAGAGGACGGGTTCCTTCTGGTAGGGGAGCGCGACCTGTGCCTTGCCGAGTCCTGGCAACACAACCTTCACAACGAAGGCCACGATGCCCAGCAGGATCAGGACGCCTATTAATGGCAACATTCCGTGCATTGTCTTTCTCTCCTTGTCGAAATGGCAACATTCCGTGCATTGTCTTTCTCTCCTTGTCGAACATAGTTTATTAGGACAAACTCAGAACGTAAAATAAATCAGGACTGTTCCCATGGTCAGGAAATGATAGAGAGGCGCAAATTAACGGTCAAGCGTTGAAAATGAATTAGCACCTCAATCACGAGGAACTGCCATGAAAAACAAGATGCCACGGGCATCCGCCTGCGGCGGAATGTTTCCGCCCGACGCGGATCCGCAGAGGCGGAGACCACGGATGGCACGGATAACACTGATTGTTGACGGCCGCCCGGCGGCCGTCAACGGTCTGACTATCCGTGAAATCCGTGTAATCAGTGGTTAATTTCTTTGGGTTGCGGGCAGAGCCCGCTTTAGATATGAAAAGAACAGTCGGCTTGGATAAACACCCGAGCTTGTCTTTTATGCTTGAGCGCAAGTCCGTAAATAGACAAAGTGAGTTTGTCGTTGCGGGGGTGCTGTTTTCAGATCCCATAAATGACCCATAATGAGCGATATGTGAACGATAAAAACTTCCTGCCATAGGCGGGTCTGCCTCTGGCGGGAAAATTTTTCTTATGAATGCCTTGCCTCTGATCCACGGGTTAAGCCGCGACCAACTCACGGAGATTTGCCGGGAGCTGGGCGAGCCGGCTTACCGCGCCGGGCAGCTCTGGCACTGGCTTTATCGCCGGTTTGCCGCCGACTGGTCGGAAATGAAGAATATACCTTCCAGCCTGCGGCGCACATTAGCCCAGCGCTGGTCATTGGCCCCGGCAATGATAAAGAGCGCGCAAAGCGAAGCCGGCGCCGGATCAACCACCAAATGGCTGATTGCGCTCCAGGATGGCAACGCGGTGGAGGAAGTCCTGATCCCGGCTAAAGGCCGCACGAGCGTCTGTATCTCAAGTCAGGTGGGCTGTAAGTTCCGTTGCGCCTTCTGCGCCAGCGGCCAGGCCGGATTCCGGCGCAACTTGGAGATCGGCGAACTGGTGGGCCAGGTGGTTCTCGCCGCCCGGCGCCTGGGCGCGACGCCCTCGAACCTGGTCTTCATGGGCATCGGCGAGCCGTTGGATAATTATGAGGCGGTTCTGGCGGCTATCCGGACCATTAACCACCCCGAGGGCTTAAGCCTGGGCGCGCGCCGGATCACGATCAGCACCTGCGGAATTATTCCCGGCATTCAGCGTCTGGCCCAAGAAGGGCTGCAGGTGGAGCTCTCGATCTCCCTGCATGCGCCGGATGACAAGCTGCGCGCGCGCCTTATGCCGGTCAACCGCAAATACCCGTTAGGCGATTTATTGGCCGCAGCCCGCGCCTATGCCGAGCAGACCGGCCGG
>JACPGN010000029.1 GCA_016182435.1 Lentisphaerota bacterium
CTGGTCGCGATCGGTGTCCCAGGCATAGGGATCGGTCCAGAGAACCGACTCCGCCAGGTTTTGTAATTGATCGCCATCATCATCTTTGTTGGCATCGTTTGCCTTACTCGGATCGAGCCCGTAAAATAGCTCATAACTGTCCGGCATCTGGTCGCCATCGGCATCATGCGCCAGCGCAGTAGCGGCCAGGCCCCCGAACAAAAGAATACCCGCCAGAGCCAGACGCCCCAAAACGGTCCGACCACCAATAATTCCGTCATTGCGTAATTGTTTCATGGATACCCCCTGCAATAAGGACGATTAGAAGCTGAAACCAGCGGGAAAGAAAAAGCCATTGGCGATATGCCAATGGCGCCTGCGGAAAAACAATGAAGTGAGACGGAAAGAAGGAGAGAAAAAGCTTGTCAGATAAGCAACTGACAGTATAATGCGGTAGCCTGGTAGCCTGGTAGCCTGGTAGCCTGGTAGCCTGGTAGCCTGGTAGCCTGGTAGCCTGGTAGCCTGGTAGCCTGGTAGCCTGGTAGTTCATAAACTCATACCCTTTTTTCAGCACTCTGCCAACTTTTACTTACCCTGTCAACAATTATTTTTCCTTGTATTTCACTTAACCGCCCCTAAGTTCTTGGGGGTACCAATGAAAACCTTGCCAATTCTGTTCGACGCCAACGGAAGATTCGGCGCCGGCGTTAACGCGCCGGCGGCGTATCCGCGGGCCAAGGACCTGCTGGCGCATCTGGACCGGCTGGGCGTGGCGCGCTCCGTGGTCTGGCACATGACCGCCTCAACCGACCACCTCCCGACCGCCAACGCGCGGCTGCTGGAGCAGATCGCGCGCGCACCCGGCGCGCGCGGGCGGCTGATTCCCTCTTTCGCCTTCTCCGCGCAAATGCTCTACGAGCGCGGCGCTCTGGACGCCCTCGCGGCCATGATGACGTCGAAATCGGGTTCGCGCGCGCTGCGCTTCAAAGCGGTCTACGCGAACACGCTCCGGCTCGTCGAGCCGGTCCTGGCCGCTCTGGCGGAGCTGCGGCCCGTGGTATTTGTCAGTTTCGCCGAACTCAAGCCGGACGATCTGCTGGCGGTCTCCGCGCAACTGCCCGCTGTGCGTTTCATCATCACGGACGTCATGTGGCCGCAATACATCGAGACCTTCGACCTGATGCGGCAAAGGGCGAACGTGCTGGTGGAAACATCCTGGATGCACACCTGGAACGCAATTGCGCTCGCCGCGCGCGAGTTTGGGGTCGAGCGCATCCTGTTCGGGCTGGGTCCTAAAGCGCACAACGGCGCTGCCATCGCCGCCTTGATGGATGCGAACCTCACTCCCGCGGAACGGGGGAAAATCGCGCACGGCAACCTCGAACGCTTGCTCGGTCTTGCGCCCATCCCGCCCGTCAAATGCGACCGGCCAAAGGTTCCCGCCACTCTATGGACCAACTTATTGCGCGGGCAAAAACTGGGCGTGGACGTCGTGGATGCGCACTACCATCTCGGCGGCAGCGCAGGCTATGTGCTCGAAACCCAAAACCTCCGGGAGCAAATCGCGGCCACGCTAAAGAAGGCCGACGCGCTGGGGGTGCGCGTCATGCTGGTATCGGGCTTGGACGCGCTCCTGGGGCATGACCCGATTGAAGGCAACCGGGCGTTGGCGCGCGCGCTCCGGCCGCATCACCGCCGCTTGCGGCCCTACTTCGGATTCAATCCGCGTTTTGCCGAGGCCATTGCGCCGCGTCTCGGGCGGATTATGCATGATTTCGTGGGCTTCAAGACGCTTTGCGGCTACTGGGCCGTGAGCATCGCCGACGAGCGTTTTCGGCCGATGTGGGAGTACGCAAACGCGCATTGCCTGCCGATTTTGAACCACACCTGGCAGGGGACCCACAACTCGCCGGCCATGCTCACGGCCGTGGTGAAGCGCTATCCACAGGCGATTTTCCTGCTGGGCCATTCGGGCGGCGAGGACGCCGGCCGGGCGGAAGCGGAAGAACTGGCGGCGGCCCACGCCAACGTGTATTTGGAATGGTGCGGCAGCTTCTGCTCCTCAATTCCCTGGGAAGACACGCTGCGGCGGGTTTCCACCCGCAAGCTCGTGTACGGCAGCGATGCCTACTACCACGGCGTGCCGTGGGAACTCGGCCGACTGCTGTCGCTGAATCTGCCGGATGCCGCACTCGTCCCCGTGCTCGGCGCCAACATGCGCCGCATTCTGGAGCTGGACCGGCGGCGGTGAGGCGCCCTCAACCCTGCCCTGATCCCTCGCACCGTCACCGACTATAGAACGCCCGGCCGTATTCCGCGCCGACGCGGAACATCTCGATAATGTTGGGAATGGGAATGCCGTCGTGCAGTGAATGGTCGGAGGCCAGGATGTAACCCCCGCCCGGCGCGGCGATGTCAATGGCTTCCCGGACTTCATCGGCCACCTCGGCCGGCGTGCCGAAAGGCAGCGTGCGTGAGGAATCAATATTGCCGATCAGGCAAAATCGTTTCCCATATTTTTCCTTCACTGCGCGCAAATCCATCCTGGCCGTGCGCTGCAGGGGATGAACGGCGGCGATGCGGGTTTGGGCAAGGTCGTTGAGATAGGCGGCGATGCAACCGCAGGCATGCAGCAGCACCGGCACGCCCAGGCCGGCGATATAGTCCACCAGTTCGGTGAAGGGCGGCAGCAAGTATTCCCGGTAATGCTCCGGTTTGAAGAAGCCGCCGTGACTGTCGCCCAAGTCCTCGCTGACCCACATCCCTACGCAGCCGGCCGCGACGGACTCCCGGGCGGCTTCCTTGAAAAATTCGTTGGACATCCGGAAGATCTCGGTCAAGAGGTCCGGGTCTTCATACAGCGCGACACAGATGTTCTCGTAACCCATCAGCAGCCACGCGGTGGTGAGCGGCCCCTGGACGCCGCCCAGCAACGCAAGCTGGTCATTGGCCCCGTCGCGCGCGGCGATAATTTCGGCTGTGCGGCCCGGCAGGCTCGGATCGGGCGGACGATACCTGCGCCAGTCGGCGCGGTTGGCGATCGGATAAGCGATCGGCGCGTCAATGGGCCAGGACGACGGGCTTTTCTGGTAGGTTGTGCCCCATTCGTCCCGGTACACATTTTCGGAAAGAAACACCGGCCGGTAGCCGCTGAACCCGCCGAAGGGCAGCCACACGCCGTCGTGATCGAGCGCCAGGGCGCAGGCCGCCGCGTCGCGCCCGTTGTAATGTTCCGGCCGGCGGCCGATGAGCGCCTCATACAAAGGCCGCTGGAACAGGAAGTCGAACAGCGGCACCCGATCGGTCGGCCGCAATTGCAGCGCCGCCAGAAACCGTTCCTTGCGTGTCATGGGATTTCTCCTTGCTTGTTCACGGCTAAAAAGGATTAAGATCACGATAATAATACATAGCGACATAAACCCAGTGCGCTTGCGTTGGCGTCGAACAGAACAGACAGGGCCTTTATGGCGTGGCCAAGCAAGGGTTCTTCAATGGAATGTGATAATCGTACCTGCCGGCGGCAAGATTATGGCATGATAAATCCGCCAGACAGTAGCGTTGCCGCTATACCACATGTAGTAAGTGTATCCAACCTTAATTACAGATGGGTAGCCAGCATGACTTACATCGCCCTTGCCGGCGGTGCCGAGTGGGATACGGCCATCGGTCGAGTTCGTGTTTGAGTTGGTTGGAATAGCATTATTATATTTGGTCCAGGTCAAGCCGTCGGACGAGGTCGCGTAATAAATACGAGCGTTAGTCCCATCACTTCCGGTGTACCACATTTTGTAAGTGGCCCCATCCTTAATCACGGCTGGTGCTAAAGCATGAGTGGCATCGCCCTTGCCGGCGGTGCCGAGCGGAATGCGGCCGTCGGTCGAGTTCGTGTTTGAGTTGGTTGGGATTGCGTTGTTATATTTGGTTCAGGTCAAGCCGTCGGACTGTTTGAGTTGGCTGGAATAGCATTGGTATATTTGGTCCAGGTCAAGCCGTCCGGCGAGGTTGCGTAATAAAGACGAATGTTAGTCCCATCATATCCGCTATACCATATTTTGTAAGTGGCCCCATCCTTAATCACTGATAGGTAGTAAGCATAAACGGCATCACCTTTGCCGGCGGTGCCGAGCGGAATGCGGCCGTCGGTCGAAGTCGTGTCCGAAGGACTCGAGGTGGTGTTATTATATTTGGTCCAGACCGTGCCTTCGGGTTCTGCCGCGGCCGCAGTGCGGGGAACCAAAAAGACGGCGGCGGCCATACCGAGAGCCAGAATAGGCCAAACAATTTTTTGTTCCCAGTGATTAAAAGCGAACCTTGGCCAGGGCTGAAAGCCGCCGTTATTTCGGGTTGATAGCATGACTGGTCCTTTCCTTTCTGATTTGCGCAACACGCCCTTAAGTGGCTGTTGAAAAACTGCTGCTCCGGTCATTCCGAGCGGAGCGCCATCCAAGGCGGGCAACATAGTGCCCGCCGGACCGGCAAAGGCGTACGGCAAAACTCCGAAGTAGGTCGGGCGCTACGTCGCCCGACTTCGAATCCGGTTCTTACACCGTCTCGAATTTCAATTCGCTCTGTGCCCGATGCACCTCCGCCAGCACGTCGTCGTCGGACACGTACGGCTTGTACGCCAGCCGCAAGCGTAGCGTGATGGGGGTGTGGATTGCATAGTCGGCGGCCGGCACGAGCCATTCGAAATCCCACGCCGGGCAGCTCTGGCCCGGCAGCAGACTGGGCCCGCCGCCGGA
>JACPGN010000139.1 GCA_016182435.1 Lentisphaerota bacterium
GCCGGATCTGAAGGGCGCCATCGCCCGGGCCCAGAAGTTCGGCGGCGACGTGGTTATCGAGCAATACGTGGAAGGCGTGGATCACCGCCTGATTTTTGTGGATGGGCTTTTTGTGGCGGCGATCCGGCGTGAACCGGCTTCGATTGTCGGCAACGGCGCCAGTTCAATCCGGGCCTTGATCCTGCGCAAGAATGCGCGCGCGCTCAACAGCGAGAATGGCAACCGGATCCCGCTGGACGCCGAAACGCGGCGGAACCTGGCGGCCTTCGGCCTGGGGTATGGCAGTGTTCCGCGCAAAGGCCATACGGTCCAGGTGCGCCTGACCTCAAATTATCACACGGGCGGGGTCGTCACCGAAATAACTTCCAGCGTGAGCGCCGAGCTTGTCCGCACCGCGCAGAAAATTGCGCGCCTGTTTGATATCCCGGTCCTGGGCGTTGATTTTCTGGTCAATCCGCAAACCCTCCGCCATTGGGTGATCGAACTCAGTCCCGACCTGGCGATTTCGCCGCCGGAAGGCAAAAAAGTGGCGCAGCATTTCCTCGACTATCTGTTCCCGGAAACGCGCGCTGGCGTTGGAAGAGCGCCGCCGGCTCGGGCGGCAAAGCGAAGACCAAAAGAAAAATCGCTGCGGGGTAAGCTACGCAAGGTTCGCCGGGGCAGAAGGTGATTATGCTTGACTTTTTACTGATCTGCTTTCAGGCGGGCCTTGCAGCGCATGGACGAGCCAGCTCAGCGGGACCCCGCTATGGGTTGGGCGAGAGCGCTGCGTTTGTCATTCCCGATCTAATCGGGAATCCAGGATTAGAACGAATCATGTCTACTCTGGATTCCCGCCTGTCCAGCCTTCGCAGCCAAAGGCTTTGCTACGGCGGAGTAGGCCGCGGGAATGACAAGCAAAAGGCAACACCCGGACGGACCGCTCGGCGAGCGGTCCCTACCTGAACCGCAGACGGCAGGCTCAGCCATGGTTTAAATGGAACGATCTTAATAATGACGGCAGTCTTGTTTGGCGAAAAAAATGGCGAAGCACTTCAAGGTAATTGGCTGCAATGTGCTGCGGCGCGAGATTTTTGCCTGCGCCGCCCGGTCGCCGCACCTGCTGGAGGTAGTAATGTTGCCCCAAGGATTGCATGACCAGCCCGAGCGGCTGCGCCAGGCGCTGCAGAGCGCGATTGATGAGCCGCAGGTGGTTCAGCCCTGCGGGCGCGCTCGCAGCCCTCAGGTGCCGGCCGACCGTCCCTACGACGCGATTCTGCTGGGCTATGCCCTGTGCTGTAACGGCGCGGCGGGGCTGGCGGCCCGGCAGTGCCCCGTGGTCATTCCGCGCGCGCATGACTGCCTGACTCTTCTGCTGGGCGCGCGCGAGCGCTACCAGGAATATTTTGACCGCCACCCGGGCACCTACTGGTACAGCAGCGGCTGGATCGAAACATGCCTAATGCCGGGCAAGGCCCGCTATGAGGAAACAAAAGCGCATTACGCCGCGCAATATGGCGAAGACAATGCCCAATACCTGATGGAAGTTCAGGAAGAATGGTACCGGAATTACTCCCGCGCCGTCTATATTGGCTGGGAATTTCCCAACCAGGCCGAGGACAAGACTTTTACCCAGCGCTGTGCCGCGGAATTAAAGTGGAAATACGATGAGCTGGCGGGCGATCCCGGAATGCTCCAGCGTCTGCTGAATGGCGAATGGCGCCCCGCTGAGTTCCTGGTGCTCCAGCCGGGTGAACAGTCGCTGGCCGATCCGACCGGCCCATTGATCCTGAAAGCCGGCGGAAATGATTAAAGAGACGGACGGCAATCGCTCAGAACGTGTGAAAAAATTGTGGACGACGTGGAAGTCGTCCCTCCATTGGTGAAATCAAGCCGTCCCGACCGGAATGGGACGGGATGGAGGGTCGGGTTTCACCCTGGCCGAGCTCGGGCAGGCCCCGACCGTCTGGGTTCAATTTTTTCACAGCTTCTCAGCCATCTGGTGGTAAAATGGCGCGACTACGTAGCTGAGGCCATTTGGATCGCCGACCCATTACAACGGGCACAGCATGATTCCAGACCTGCAATTCAGTGTGATGTGCGATGATGTCCGCCAGGAAACGAATGGGAAATTCATCCTGATCGGACTATTCGATGTCATCACGGCCAAGCAGTTTCCGCTGGCCTTTCCGCGCATCTGTGTAGTAACGCGCTGGTGCGGCGGCGAGGGAACCTTCCAGCAGATGACCCGCTTGCTGCAGCCGGACCAGTCCACGGTGCTGGTGCAAGGGCAGACGATTCCCGTTCGGCTGCAAAACGAGGAAGCCACGGCCACCAATATCGAAGTGTTCATTAATACCCAGTTCAAACAGCCGGGCACCTGCTGGATAGAAATCATGCTGGAGGGCGATTTGAAATTGCGCTATCCCCTGCGCATTGCGCAGATCAGCTCAGGACCCCCTGCCGGTCAACCACCCAAAACGAGTTGAGAAATTACATGCGTTCAATAGTTGCGCTGGCTGAGTGTCCGGATTATCGTCCTGCCACCGTGCAAGCGGCTATGGCGAAACTGCTGGCTGACCTGGGCGGGCTCGCCAACCTGGTCCGGCCCGGGCAGAGGGTTCTGCTGAAGCCGAATTTATTGACGGCCCGCGCGCCGGACCAGGCCGTAACCACGCATCCGGAAGTAGTGCGCGCCCTGATCCGGATGGTTAAGGCATTGGGCGCGCGCGCACAAGTGGCCGACAGTCCCACAAGCTCCATTCAAACCGAGCGCGTCTGGGAAAAGACGGGATTCAAGGCGATGTGCGCCGAAGAGGCGGTTGAGCTGGTCAACCTGGAAAAATCCGGCTCGGTCCAGTTCAACCGGGAGGGAATCAGCTACAGCGTGGCCAAGCCCGTGCTGGATGCGGCGCTCCTGATCAATGTGCCTAAATTCAAAACCCATATTCTGACCACGGTGACCAATGCGGTTAAAAACATTTTCGGCGCCGTGCCCGGTTTTCAAAAGACCATGTTGCACAAGCATTATCCCACCCAGGGAGAGTTCAGCGCCTTCCTGGCCACAGTGTATCTGAGAGTCAAACCCGGACTCTCCATCAGTGACGCGGTGGTGGCCATGGAAGGAGATGGACCATCCGCCGGAGAGGCCAGGCCCCTGGGATTCCTGGCCGGCTCGACCGATGGCGTGGCCTTAGATGCCGCTCTGTGCCGGCTATTGAAAATTCCGCTCGAAAAAGTTCCGTATCTCGGAGAGCTGCAGCGCGCCGGCGTTGGTCCAAGCGATTGGAATCAAATCGAGATCGTCGGGAATGTCCCCTTGCCGTTGGCCGGGGCGCCGTTCCGTCTGCCGAGCCTGAGCGGTCTGGGGAATTGGATCCCGCGCTGGCTGGTCCAGGTATTGGCGCCCTACGTATGGATTCGGCCGTCGTTTTCCACGCGCTGCGTGCAGTGCGGTATGTGCGTCAAGTCCTGTCCGGTTCAAGCCTTGAGCTTGCCCAAAGGGGCCAGGGTGCCGGTCCTTAATCCGGCGATCTGCATCGGCTGTTGCTGTTGTCACGAGGTCTGCCCGGAGCGGGCCGTGGAGATGAAGCAGAGTTTTCTGTTGAACTTGCGCGGCCGGGGGAAATTGCCGGCGTGAGTCATTCCCCCAAACATGTCCTGGAGTATCTCGCCATGCGCTCGGCCGCCGGCTTGATTCAGCGCCTGAGCTACCGCGCGGCCCTGGGGTTGGGGTGGGGGATCGCGGCGCTCAGCTTTTACGTCTTGCGCTATCGCGCGGCCTTGGCCGCAGAGCGGATCCGCGAAGTCTTTGGCGCGCAGTATTCCAGGCGCACGGTCGAGCGCATCGCCTGGCGGGCTTGGCGTAATTTTTGTTTTACGGTGGTGGAAATGGCGCGGATTCCGGTAAGCTCGCCGGATTGGGTTCGTTCCATAGTGGATGACAATGATTCAATCCGCAAAATCACGGCGCACACCCAGAATGGCCGCGGCGCCATTATTGCCGTGG
Organism: Lentisphaerota bacterium; assembly: GCA_016182435.1. The sequence goes on from JACPGN010000139.1 coordinate 3,989, forward strand.
CCCATCTGGGCTCGTGGGAACTCGCCGCCCTGGCCAGCCAAGCCTATGGACTGCGCCTGTTCAGCGTGGCCGCGGATCAGAAAAATCCGCTGGTGAATGAGTTTATCAACCGGATGCGCGGGGGAACGGGGTTCGAGACGCTCTCGCGCAGTTCGGGCGTGCTGAAGAGCATCATCAGCAGGATCCGTGAGGGCAAGGTCATGGCGATCCTGCCCGACGTGCGTTCGCGCACGCCGGGGGTGGCCATACGGTTCCTGGGCAAAACCGCCAACATTGCCGGCGGCATGGGACTGATTGCGAAAATGACTGGCGTGCCGGTGTTCCCTTGTGTAATCACCCGGCAAGGCTGGATGCACCATCGCTACCGGGTCATGGACCCGGTCTGGCCGGATGAGCGCCTGGAAAAAACCGAGGACTGGCGGCGGATTACCCAGGCCGTGTTTGATGTCTTCGATCGCGCTATCCGCGCGCAGCCCGAGCAGTGGTTCTGGTTCAATAAACGCTGGATCCTGGATCCGCTGGCGCCGGCGGAGGATGGCGGACCCCGCGCAACGCGGGGCAAGCGCCAGATTTATCCCGCTCCGAGCGGGATGACGGACGACGGAGCAGAAAAGCAAACATCGAACATTCAACATCCAACGTCCAACGCCGAATGGAATACGCCGGAAAACGGCCTGCCCGCGGACTTGTCCGCCGACTTGTCCTCCGTAGCTTTAGCGAAGGGGGAAGCTTCAGCGAAGGAGAAAGCCTTGGCAAAGACGGGACGACAGACGGCAAGCGACGGCAAAAGTAGCCGCAAAAAGGCGCAAAAATCACAAATATTTACATTGTGTTTCCCTGGCCGAGCTCGGGCAGGCTTGTGCATTTTTGTGGCAACAATAGTTTTGAAACTGGCTCACTATGCCCACAAAATCAAAATCTCTGCGCCGGACGCTCTCCGGCTTGATCCGACAGGTCTGGAGTGAAAATCTGCGCCTGAAAGCGTCCGGACTGGTCACCATGACCTGGGGCAACGTCAGCGGGATTGACCGCCGGCGCGGCATTGTGGTGATCAAGCCCAGCGGGCTGCCTTATGCCACCTTGCGCCCCGCCGACATGGTTTTGACGGACCTGCAGGGCCGCCGTCTGGAATCGGAGCGTTGGCCTTCCACGGACTTGCCGACCCATCTGGTGCTGTATAGAGAGTTTCCGGAAATTGGCGGCGTGGTTCACACCCATTCCACGTATGCCACCGCTTTTGCCCAGGCCTGCCGGAGCTTGCCGTGCCTGGGCACCACCCATGCCGACTATGCGAACGGCGAAGTGCCGGTTACGGATGTCATGCCGGCTTCCGCCATCAGGGAACAATACGAAGCCAATACCGGTTGGATGATTGTGCGCAAATTCCGGCGGCTGCGGCGCCGGCCGTTGGAATGCCCATTCATTTTTGTCGCCAACCATGCGCCTTTTGCTTGGGGGCCGACGCCGGAAGCGGCCGTGGAAAACGCCATTGTGCTGGAAACCATCAGCAAGATGGCGCTGCTAACCTTCCTGCTTGACTCGCCTCGGCGTAGCCTGGCGGGCCGGCGCCGGGGTATTTCCCAGGCGCTGCTGGATAAACATTACTTGAGAAAGCACGGCCGCGCGGCATATTATGGGCAGAAAAAAACAGGAGATTCCAGTCATGGCGACCTATAGCCTCGGCATTGATTACGGCACAAATTCGGTGCGGGCCCTGGTGGTCAATACCGCCAACGGCGCCGAAGTGGGCGCAGCCGTCGTAAATTATCCCAGCGGCACGGATGGCATTCTGCTGCATCCCAAAGACCACAACCTGGCGCGGCAGTCGCCGCGGGATTACCTCGTGTGCCTTGGGCGAGTAGTGAAAGCGGCCTTGCGCCGGGCGCGCGCTCACGCGCGCGTCCGCGCTCGCGACGTAATCGGGATTGGCGTGGATACCACCGGGTCAACCCCGATCCCGGTGGACGCTCAAAACCGGCCAATGTGCCTGCAGCCGGAATTCAAAAAAAATCTGAACGCTTATGCCTGGCTGTGGAAAGACCACACGGCCTTCGCCGAAGCCGCGCGCATTACGGAGCAGGCCCGGAAAATGCGCCCGCCTTACCTGCAAAAGTGCGGCGGAGTGTATTCCTCGGAATGGTATTGGTCGAAACTCTGGCATTGCTTGAACGTGGATCCAACTTTGTTTGCGGCCACGCACGCCTGGATCGAGCTGGAAGATTATATCCCGGCGGCGCTGTGCGGCGTGCCAACGCCCGAAAAAGTGGTGCGCGGCGTGTGCGCCGCCGGCCACAAAGCCATGTATAACCGCCAATGGGGCGGCTTCCCGGATGCGGAGTTTCTCGCGACGCTTGACCAGCGCCTGGCGCGAGTGCGCTCGCGCCTGAGCGCCGAAGCTTTGGCAATTGATCAAAAGGCGGGCCGCTTGAGCCCGGTTTGGGCGGCGGCCCTCGGTTTGCCCGAGGGCCTGAGCGTGGCCGTGGGCGCGTTTGACGCCCATCTGGGCGCCGTGGGCGCGGGGGTTAAAACCGGCACGCTGGTGAAAATTATCGGCACCTCCACCTGCGATATCATGGTGGCGAAAAAAACCGGAAAAGTGCCGGATTTACCCGGTGTCTGCGGCATCGTGGAGGGCTCGGTCTTGCCCGGTTACGTCGGCATCGAGGCGGGCCAGTCGGCCGTGGGCGACATTTTCCGCTGGTTTGTCAAGAACGTCTGCCAGGGATCCGACGCCTTGCAGGTCAAGCTCACCGCCGAAGCGCGCCGGCTGCGGCCTGCGGCAAGCGGACTCATGGCGCTCGACTGGAACAATGGGAATCGGACTATTCTGGTTGACCCGCAGTTAACCGGTTTATTGGTTGGCCTGACACTGCACACGACCCGCGCCGAGATTTACCGCGCTTTGCTGGAGGGCACGGCCTTCGGCGCGCTGACCATCATCAACCGGATTGAGGAATACGGCGTGCCCATTGAACGCGTGGTTTGCTGCGGCGGGATTGCCGAGAAAAACGAGCTCTTCATGCAGATTTATGCCGACGTGCTTAACCGGCCGATGTTTATTTCGCGTTCGGCCCAGACCTGCGCGCTGGGCGCGGCCATCGCCGGCGCGCTGGCGGGGGGCGCCTATCCGACGATTGAGCCGGCCATTGCCGCCATGACGGGGGTCGGCAAAAAAGTCTATTCCCCCATTCCGGAGCATGTGGCGGTCTACCGCGAGCTTTATCGAGAGTATAAAGTTCTGCACGAC
>JACPGN010000130.1 GCA_016182435.1 Lentisphaerota bacterium
AGATGCGCCGGGAGCAGCAAGGCAGCCGGCCGAAGGTCAAGCTTTCGGTGAAAACCGGCGCCGCGGACCCGGCCCTGGTGGAGATTGACGGCACCCTGATCGGCACAACGCCGCTGGCGAATTTCGAGGTGTATGCCGGCGACCATGTGATTACCATCGGCAAGGCCGGCTACCAGGATGTAAGCAAGCAGATCCTGCTCAAGGCCGATACGGCCATTGAAGTGCCGCTTTTCCGCGCCAAGCTGAGCGCCGAGGAGATGAAAGCGGTGCTGGATAAAGCGCGGCTCAATGTCATTGCCGGCGCCGGCGGGGTCGAGCCGGCCTGGATCATCAATACGATTGAATCTTCGGGGAAATAGGCGGCGGCGCTGCGGTCTAACTGGTCAGAAGCTGTGAAAAAATTGCGGACGACATGGAAGTCGTCCCTCCATTGGTGAAATCAGGCCGTCCCGACCAGAATGAGTAGGGATTGGAAGGCTTGCCCGCCTGTGGAGGGTCGGGTTTCACCCCGACCGTCTGGATTCAATTTTTTCACAGCTTATCATTCGTCATCGGTCAGGGGCGAATCCACGTCGCGGCAGAACGAGATGAACGTGTTGCCGCGGCGGGTCAGCGGAGCGCTGATCACTTTCCGGCCCAGCCGCGCGCCCTCCGCGGTCTTGAAGACCACCGTATAGCTCGTCAGATCGGCGGGGCAGGGCACCCGCGCCACTTCCAGCCAGAGGGGCAAGGTCTCCCAGGAACGCGTGTCCGGCGCCTCCATGGCGAACAGCAGCAGGCGCACCAGGGCGCCCAGGGTTTCATTCTGATTTTCCACGGACAGTGAAATGGTTTCCTTTAGCGCGATGCGCGTTACGTCCTTGGCCATTTGAATGGCGGCCAGCCGGCGCCGGCTCGCTTGCATCAACGCCGCGGTGTTGGCGAAGGCATAACTGCGGCCCAGGTATTCCTGGTGAAAATAAATTTCGGCATAGGGCGGCCTCTCGGTGTAATAATCGTCGGCTTCCGCGCCCGCCGGCGCTCGGCCCAGGCCAATGAAACAAACCAGTTCAGCCGGCTCGGTCTTTAGCGCGGCGCGGGCGATCGGGGTCGTTAGGCCGACCACATTCGTCCGTGGCAGAATATCGCCGGAAAGCGCGTCCAGCAGAATGCTGTTGGTCAGCAGGCGCGCGGCGGCGCGGTACTGGATGGCCGCATTGCCTTCATCGTTGATCAGTTCCAGGCAGAATCCGGCCATGTAGCGGCCGTAGGCGATGTCCGGGAACCCATTAAGGTTCTCCAGCTTTTTGATGATATTCCGGGCGCAGATCGCGGCGTAATCCCAGTTAGACCTGGCCAGATAATCCTTCGCCAGGAAGGCATAGAGCAAGGTGCGCTCAAAGGGCATGCCGCGGAAAGAAAGCGTGCGGTCATTGACGACCAGACTGGAAGCGCCTTGGGCCACGCTGTAGGTCTCCATCTTGGCGTCCAGCTCGCCGGCGCGCCGCCAGTCCAGGGCGCTGGCCTCGTGCTGGCCGAGGCTCTGGCGGATCATGCCGCGCTCCATCAGGTAGAGAATCTCGTCCTTGTCGTCCTTGGGGATGACCGTCAGATTGGTGTTGGCCTGCGCAAACCGCCCGGTGTAGAAATTACTGCGGGCGGACTGCAACGGCGGGGTCGCACAACCCGCCAGCATTCCGGCCAGGCATACGGCCAGCAGGGCCCCGCCGCGGTGGAACGCCGGCGACTCCGAATAGGCCATGTTACCATCCAATGAGTGGCTCTCGGGCGGCGCGCGCGAATTCTTCCTGCGTGGACCAGGCGATGATCCCGGTTTCGAGATCGGTGATTTCGATCGTTAACTGGTAATAGACCAGTTCGGTCTTGGAGACCCGCACCTGGCGCCCGGTCTGCTTCTGCATTTCAATCAGGGCCCCGGTGAGCATGTATTTGGCGCCTAACTGCTTGCCGATGGCCACGCGGGTGTCATCAGTGGCGCTCTGGGCCTGGAAGCCCTGTTCCTTCATTACCTCCTGGCGGCGGCTCTCATTGACAAACTTGATCTTGTTATCGCTCCTTTGCATCAGCGTATGCCTCAGGCGGTCGGTCATGGCCTGGGTATCCACAAAGGTTGTCGTGCGCGGTTGCACGCCGTAAATGATCATGACCACCTCGGCGGCTTGATTCTTGATGAAGCCGCTCGTGGCGATGCTGGTGGCCACTTTATCGGTCAAGTTCCGCAAATCCTGCGCCCCGTAGGTGGCGTCTAAAGCCGGCAGGTTCTCGACATCTTTGTCCTGCACTTTGATGCGGAACATGGCGCAGCCGGTCAGCGCCAGCAGAACAGCCATGGCGGCGCTTGTGGCCGCTATGCTAAAAACAGCTTTCATGGTTTTCCTCCTGTTTTTCGGCCAAGCTTAGAACTGAAATGGTCTAATTGCGGCGTATCATGTCCTTTTCCGCTCCAGGCGTCAACGTTTTTTTTAGCGTGGTAATGGGCGAGTTATTTGGGGTGTACCGGTTACCAGTCAGTTTACGAAGAGTGCGCCGGCAAGTTGCTCAAGCCATCATCAGGTAAGACCAGGTTATCAATCAAACGGGTTTTACCGATATAAACGGCCAGGGCCACCAGCACGGGAGCGGCGAGCTGCTCTACCGGCTGGAGAGTGTCAAGGTCCACAATCGCAATATAATCCATGCGAAACGCTTGGCAGGCCCGGCGCGCTGCGGAAACCGAATCAATTCCGGCCTTCATTGCGGCCGTGATTCGAGCGGCGGTGCGTTCGCCTTCCCGGTAAAGCTTTTCGGCGGTCTGCAAGGCCTGCACGAGACAAAGCGCCGCGCGGCGTTCGGCCGCCGCTAAGTAGGCATTGCGCGAACTCATAGCCAGGCCATCACGCTCGCGAATAATCGGCGCACGCACGATTGCGATGGGGAAATTCAAGTCGCGCACCATTTGCTCAATCAACCTTGCCTGCTGCGCGTCCTTCTGGCCAAACACCGCCACGTCCGGCAGCGTCAGGTTGAACAGTTTGGCTACCACGGTCAGCACGCCGCGGAAATGACCGGGCCGGGAGGCGCCGCAAAGTCCGCGCGCCAAAAAGCCGGGCTCCACCTCCACGAAGTAGCCGGCAGGCCTGCCCGCCATAGCCCTGAGCGAAGTCGAAGGGGCGGCGGGGTACATGGCTTCCGGACTGGGATTGAAAATAATATCCACGCCGGCCGTTTCGCACAGGACGCGATCCCGTTCGAAATCGCGGGGATACTTCTTGAAATCTTCGTTCGGCCCGAATTGGGTCGGATTGACAAAAATACTCAAAACCACGACATCGCTTTGCGCACGGGCCAGCTTGACCAGTTCCAGATGCCCCTCGTGCAGAAATCCCATGGTCGGCACCAGGCCGATGCGCTTACCGGCCTGGCGCAGTTCCAGCGCGATTTGCTGCATATCCAGCGGCGCGGTAATGACTTTCATGGACGCAGATTCCTTTGTACCTCAATCACGAGGAACTGTCATGAAAAACAAGATGCCACGGGCATCCGCCTGCGGCGGAATATTTAACCACGCGCAGCGCGTGGCAAGCCACGGACTCGTCCCGCGCTTCGCGGGATGGCACGGCCTGCCCGAGCGTCGGCCAGGGATAACACTGATTGTTGACGGCCGCCCGGCGGCCGTCCGGCACTGCCGAACTATCCGTGAAATCAGTGTAATCAGTGGTTTCCGCCATAGGCGGATCCGCCTGAGGAGGAAATCTCATTTGTTGTGGGCTTTGCCCGCGTTCGGCTGGGTGCTGCCGGTGAATATAGCGAGTTGGTGGGCGGCAATCCAGTTTTTTCCGGGTTAAGTCAGTTTGGCGCCAGTCACAGGAAATGAGATTCCTCAGAAAATACTCGCTGGACTAGATCATTGTCGTTAAAAACTTTTCCGCCAGCGAGCTAATAGGCCAGACGGATTTCGGCGTCTTTCCACACCATGGGCGGCTTGAGGCGCGGATTGCGTTCCACCAGGCGCACCGTCAGTTTGTTATTGCCCTGCCGGATTGTGGCGGCGGGGAGCGGAACCAGGCGCTCGATCAATGCCCCGCTAAGCGGTGCAGAGGGATTCTCCGCCAGGCGTTTCTGGGCAACGCCGCGTTCACCCAGTTTGGCCACCACCTGGTCGTTTAGCGTTATTTCGATAATGTCTTCCACCGTCAACTGAAGGAAATTAAGACGCAAGGTCACGGCTTTCAAGCGGCGCTTGCGATCGGCTGAAGCAATGTCATCCGTCACCGCAATTTCCATTTGTGCCGGTTCTCCGGTTTTCAGGGTGACAGGCAAACTGGGAGTCTGCGGATAGGCCACGCCGGGCATGTTGGCCAGCAACGACCGGTTGTGGGCAACAAAGGCCTTGTTGCCGGCAAAGCCGTTTTTCCAGCAATTAGGCGCGTTAAACACCGGCGGCATAACCTCTTGGCCGTTTAGATAATGGCCGTTAAAAATATTGAGCCCGTCAACGCCGTGGGCCATTTGAAATGCTGCCCAGCCGCGGAGCTGGCTTTCTGTCCAGGGAACACCGGGCGAGTCGGCGCCCCGTTCGGGCTCAGGGCGCTCGGGCTGGGCACAGCCGAAATCGGCCGTGCTGTACACGCGGCAACGGCCGGTCTTGCGGGCCGCCTGAATAAAGTCCAGCGGCGCGACGGAAAACGGCACACAGCCTTCATCGGCAACAACCTGATCCACAAGTCCCGCCTCAATCCACCCGACCGTATCCAGGCCGCAATCGAGTGAAACCTCCTGGGTGACAGGCACATGCACAGCCAAATGCAGGCGTTTGCGGCCTCTGGCGCCAAATTCGTCCAGCAGGCGCCGCAGGCGTTCGATTAATTCCGTCATGAGCGGCGCCTGTTCGCGCGCCTTTTTCCGGGCGAAGAAAAAACCGTTGCGCATGAAATCCAGTTCGATGCCGTCCACGTCGAATCGCGCGACCGTTTCGCGCATCAGGTTGAAACGCCGGTCGCGCACGGCGGGGAGCGCGTAATCCAGGCAAAACCGGCTCCAGCCGCCGTCCGGTATCAGCAATTCGGGATGATCCAGTTTGAATTTGACCGGCGGCACGCCCCACAGCGGGTGCTCCGGCGAATAATAAGTGTCGTGACAATCGTTCATGCGGAACGACGCCAGGATATCCAATCCCGCCCGATGGCCTTCTTCCACCATGGCGTTCAACTGAAAACGCCGAGTCGCGATCATCCGTTTAGTCCGCTCGTCGCGTTCCCAGAATGCCACGTGATCGTACGTCCTTTCGTGCTGACCGGCATAATTCGCGTAGTCGCTGTCCTGTAACACCTCGTCGGTCGTGAACAAGCTCAACGCGACGGCGTCGGCGCCGATGGCCAGCAAAGGCCGGATTACCCCGCGGCGAAACCGTCCGGGATCGGTGTCCCACCAGGGCAGATCGAAAAACGAACCGTCGTCCCAGTTGAAAATCAGCCGCCAGGGCTTGCGTGGGCGGTGCGTTTGCCTTTCATTTCGTTTCGGCTTGTTGATGGCGGTCACGGCGATAGTTCCTTCCAGTGTCATAAGGAATCGCGTCTAAATCAAGGGGCGAGCATAGCGCAACCTACCCGCGAGGGAAGCCGAAAATGGCAGGGTGGTGTGATAGCTGAATGGGACTATTCCTGAGCATGCCCCCCAATAACTGACGCATTATCCAATCACAGGAAATGAGATTGACAACCGTGATTCATAATCTTAATCTATGTAAAAAACCTGCGATTCAGACAGTAGATTCGTATTTCGTATTCAGATCGGAGGCTAAAATGAAAAAACTATGTGGATTGCTCGCTGACCGCGCGCGACTCGTAGTAAACCCGTGGTTTAGAAATGGCAAGGAAACTGACGGCTCATCGGGACGATTCGCCCTACCAATCGAATACAACGATGTTATAGAAGGTAGGGCGAGGCCCCGCGCAGCGCGGGGCAAGCGTCCCTGCCAAGCGCTTCGCATGGGCTGCCGAGCCGTTGCGACACGCTTGATTGTTTTGGCTCTGGCCTTCACGCCCATGGCCTCAGTCTATGCCGCGGACTGGTATGTGGCAACTAATGGAACCGGAAATGGAACAAGCTGGGCCGACGCCACCAACAGCATCCAGGGCGCGATAGATGCGTCAACCGCGGCCGACACCGTGCTGGTCAGCAACGGTGTGTATGAAACCGGCGGAGTGAGCGGCTATCCCGCCGGCACGGCCCTGACCAACCGGGTGGCAATTTACAAGGCCATTACAGTGCGCAGCAAGGACAACGATCCGACCAATACAATCATCAAGGGCTACGGGGGATCACCGATCCATGGTTCGAATTCGGTGCGCTGCGTCTATATAACCAATGGCGCTTCGCTGATCGGGTTCACTGTAACCAACGGCGCGACGTTCACAAATTACACGGCGAATACCAACAATGGCGTCGGCGGAGGGATATGGTCCGAATCAACCAATACGGTGATTTCCAATTGCGTGCTAACCGGCAACGCGGGGGTGAGATTCGGCGGCGGCGCGTATTACGGCACCCTGTATAACTGCACACTGTTCACGAATCTTGCGCGGTTGGACGCTGCCGGCTATAGCTATGGCGCCGGGGCGTATGGCAGCACCCTGTATAACTGCACGGTGAGCAGTAATTCAGCGACGGGGGGCGGCGCAGGCGGCGGAGTGAACGGCGGCATCCTGTATAACTGCACAATTGTCCGCAATTATGCGCAGAACTACGGCGGCGGCGCGTACGGCGCCACCCTGTATAATTGCACGCTGATCAACAATATTGCGGGTAACTCCGGCGGCGGGGCGTATGCTAGCACACTGTATAACTGCCTACTGAGCACCAATTGGTGCGGGAACTGGGGCGGTGGAGCGCGCTACGGCACTCTGTATAACTGTTTGCTGAGCTCCAATTACGCCTACTACGGCGGCGGAATGCATGACGGGGTTCTGTATAACTGCACGGTGAGCGGCAATACGGCGGGCGCCGGCGGCGGCGGCGGAGTGAAGGGCAGCAGCTTGAATAACTCTATTGTCTATTTCAATACCACAACCGGCAGCGGCTCAAACTGGCTTGGGGTTACAACATTTACCAATACCTGCACGGCGCCGGAGGCCACCAATGGACCTGGAAATATCACCTCCGATCCGCTGTTGGTGAATAGGGCCGCGGGTAATTACCGCTTGAACGAAGTGTCGCCGGCCATCAACGCGGGGACATACTTTGCGTGGATGACCGATCTGGCCGATGCGCGCAGTTCAGACCTGGACGGCAATAACCGGAGAGACAACTACCGAGGGCAGGTGGATATGGGCTGTTATGAATATTTCTTCCGGGGCACAATCTTTACTGGGCGCTGACCCTCCTTCGGCGGGCAAGCCCTCCTTCGGCGGGCAAGCCCTCCTTCGGCGGGCAAGCCCTTCTTCGGCGGGCAAGCTTGCTCTAATCGGCAATTGTTCTTTCGTAGCCGCGCCCGCCCGCCTGCAACGCTGTGCGTAGCACTGCGGGCAGGTGAGGGCGTGGATTCTTTTAGCGGCCACTACAATAAATGAAGGCGACAACAACTCGGATGGCGAACGGCCGCAGAGCGCGATTATGGATCCTGGTGTACGGCGTCCTATGCGCCACCCAACTCTACGCGCTTGCCACGCGCTACGCGTGGGCTGGGGATGGCTTCACCCTGACCGATTATCTCGGCCGCGTTTGGACCAACGAAGCTGTCCGGTTTCCGATTGCGGGCAACGATCTCAAGCTGGCCAGGGCCGGCGCGGCCCTTCTTCGCCAAGGCTACGCAGGGCAGGCGCTGGTGGGGCAGGGAACCCCGGTGCTGTATCAGCTCTTGCCGTCACATTCAATCCCACCCGCTCAAACGCGCTTTCCGATATCCGCATTGAGGAAACCGCCGACCTGATCCGCATGACGAACGACCGGACGGGGATTTCCATTGGCAAGCGACTTGGCCAGGACGCGGGGCTTGCCCCCCATAGCCCTGAGCGAAGTCGAAGGGGCGACGGGGGGCCTTTGGAGAGTGTGCGCTTACCCTCCGGCGCATGTGTGAGCGGCTCGCGACTGCTCGCGACCAATCAATCGCTCACATCCTACGTTGTCTGTCAGGCTACGTTCACGTATAGAAATTTCAATGTTGTAGCCGGGGTCGGCGACCCCGGACCGGCTTCAACGAAGCCGGCTACAGTTGCCCCGTTCTCGGGGCCCAATTCAGCTGCGACGAACCAATGGTCGCTGACCTTTCGCGTCCAGGCCCACGAGCCGGTGGTGCTGGTGGACGAGCGCTTTTCACTCGGCGACACATCGAAATTTGTGTTGTCGCTTGGGACGTCGTTCGCGCCCGAAAGTCTTTTCTATCGCGACTCGCAAGGCGGCGGCCTCCGGGCCGAGTTGGCGGCGACGAACGACGCGTCCGACGTCTTCGTGTGGCAGCCGTGGGTCCAGTGGTGGCTCCCGCGCCGGGGCAAATGGTTCGGCCTCTACAACGCGCAAAGCCCCGATTTGTTGATGCTCGGCGCGCGCGATGCCGACTTGTGGGTGGACCCCAGCCGGCCCCAGGACGCATCCGCGCCGGTGCGCCGGGAACCAGTCGCGACGCTTGGTAAAGGCACCGATCACCACAAGTTGGGAGTGGACGCATTCCTTGAGTCTGGAGTCACATCCGCGCCGGTGCGCCGGGAAGGCGCCGACCTGGTCGTTTCCCTGCCGCTGCGGGCCGGAGAACGGCGTTGGATGTTGGGTGCGTTTTCCAAAGAAGCCTGCTTAGAGATCCTCAAGGAGCGCAAGAAGCCGGAGGACGAATTGTACCGGACGCCCCTGCCGCAGGAATATGTCATCAAATACGAGTTCCCGCTGGATCGCGTGAAAGATTACGTGCTGCATTGGCGCTCTACGGAA
>JACPGN010000131.1 GCA_016182435.1 Lentisphaerota bacterium
ATCCTCTTCCATTTCGTCGCGGGCAATGGCCAAAATGTCGTCGTCATATACTTGTTTTTTCTTGTCGGCCAGATCAATGAACCGGCGGTAAGCGCGATCCAGTTCCTGGGTGTTCAGGGCAAATCCCATTTTGGCCAGCCGGTCGGCGAAGGCGTGCCGGCCGGAATGCTTGCCCAGCACCAGCTCGGAGCCATCCAGGCCGATATCCTGAGGCCGCATGATTTCGTAAGTGGAACGCTCCTTGAGCATGCCGTCCTGGTGAATGCCGGCTTCATGGGCAAAGGCGTTGGCGCCGACAATGGCCTTGTTGCGCTGGACCACCAGGCCGGTCAGGCGGCTGACCAGCCGGCTGGCGCGGTAAAGTTCGCTCGTGCGGATATTCGTTCTCAGGCCCAGGACATCATGGCGCGTGCGCAAGGCCATGACCAATTCCTCGATTGCGCAGTTGCCCGCCCGTTCGCCGATCCCGTTGACCGTGCATTCCACGCCGCGGGCGCCGGCGGAGAGCGCGGCAAGCGTATTGGCCACCGCCAGCCCCAAGTCGTTGTGACAATGAACATTAATGACGGCCTGAGCGATATTGGGCACGTGCTGGAAGAGGTAGTCAATCAGCGCGCCGAATTCGGTCGGCACGCTGTAACCCACCGTGTCCGGAATATTAACCGTCGCGGCGCCCTCGGCGATCACGGCGCGCACCACTTCGGCCAGGTAATCGCGCTCGGTGCGCGTTGCGTCTTCCGGGCTGAACTCCACGTCCGCGCAAAGCTTGCGCGCGTAGCGCACGGCTTGGGCGGCCTGCTTGAGAATTTCGGCTTTATTCTTACGCAGCTTGAACTGGCGATGGATGGGCGAGGTCGCCAGGAACACGTGAAGGCGCGCTTTGCGGCCGGCAGGCGCAAGGGCTTGGGCACAGCGTTCGATGTCCTTGTTCAGGCAGCGCGAAAGCCCGGCGATGCGCGGCCCCTTGATTGTACCGGCGATTGCCCGGACCGCGCGGAAATCGTCGGGCGAAGCCACGGGAAACCCGGCTTCGATCACGTCCACATTCAGGCGCTCCAGTTGCTGGGCAATTTCAATTTTTTCGCGGTGATTGAGGCTGGCGCCCGGGCATTGCTCGCCATCGCGCAAAGTAGTGTCAAAAATCAATACGCGATCTTGGTTTGTCGTTTTCATGACTTGGGCAGGCGTAAGGCCTAGTGGGGACAAGAGGTAGGGCGCGTTCGCCGAACGCGCCGCGGACGGCTCGGCGAGCCGTCTCTACCTTCACGCGACCACCTCATAACTGACCCATTACGGGCAGGCATTGTTCAGGGTTTACTTTCCCCGACGTCCGCTTTCCAGATTCAGATCATTGTTCTTTCATTCGACGTTCGATGTTCGACGTTGGACGTTGGATGTTTGTTTCCCCCGGCGGATTTCACCCTTCGACATTGCCCAGGGCGATCACGCCCGTGCGCGAAACCTCGACAATGCCATGGGGTTTGATCAACTCCACAAAACTGTCCACCGCCGAGGTGGTCCCCACGATCTGAACGATCATGGCCTTGTTCTGGACCGCGACGATCTCGGCATGACACAGAGCCGCCAGCTCGATGATGGCCGAGCGGTTTTTGGCCGAAGTGCTCACTTTCACCAGGGCCAACTCCCGGTCAACATATTTCTCCCCGGTCAGGTCAAAGACCTTGATGACGTCCACCAGCTTGTTGAGCTGCTTGGTCACCTGTTCCAGCACGCGATCGTCGCCCGGCACGGTCATGGTGATCCGCGAGACGGTGCCGTCCTGGGTCGGGGCCACGTTGAGGCTGTCAATATTGTAGCCGCGGCCGGAGATGAGTCCGATGATCCGGGCCAGCACGCCGGGCCGGTTTTCAACCACTGCCGAAATAATGTGTTTCATGTTAACTTGTCGCTTTACGAGACCCCTGGCCGACGCTCGGGCAGGCTCATCCTCTCCCTCGGGAGAGGACCGAGGTGAGGGGGTACATTTGCCTGCCCGCAGTCGCTACGCGACAGCGTTGCGGGCGGGCCGGCATTCCCCTCACCCTAACCCTCTCCCAAGGGAGAGGGAATCTTGTTTTGGACACCAATGACCTGCTGCACTTCCTCAAGCCATGCTTTGAATCATTTCCGTTAGCGAGGCGCCGGCGGGCACCATCGGATACACATTGGCTTCCTTTTCCACCAGGCACTCCACGACCGCCGGTCCCTCGGTTTGCAAGGCTTGCTCCAAGGCCGGTCTTACTTCCGGCTTGGTCCTGGCCCGCAGGCCCAGGGCCCCGTGCGCCTCGGCCAGTTTGACAAAATCCGGCAGATAGGGCGCTTCCGGGCGATCCTTGATTTGCTCGTTCTTGCCCCGGCCAGTCTGGCCTAAACAGGTGCCTGAATATTCCTTATGATAAAACAACTCCTGCCACTGGCGGACCATGCCGAGGCAGCCGTTGTTGAGAATCACTATCTTGATCGGCACTTGGTGTTCAACCGCCACCACGAGCTCCTGGAAATTCATCTGGGCGCTGCCG
>JACPGN010000007.1 GCA_016182435.1 Lentisphaerota bacterium
CGGCGCGCTTGCATTGTTATTCCCGCCTACCGGGAAGAGCGCAAGATCGCTAACGTCGTTGAGCGCGTCCGGAAATATGCGCAGGCGGTCATTGTCGTGGATGATGGCTCGCCGGATCGAACGGCGGAGCAAGCCGCCGCCTCCGGCGCCGTGGTTCTCCGCCACCCCCGCAATCTGGGCAAGGGCGCGGCCCTCAATACCGCCTTTCACTACGCGCGGGAGAAGGGGTTTGACTACCTGATCACGCTGGATGCCGATGGCCAGCATGAGCCAGCCGATATTCCGCGCTTCATCGAAACTTATGAGCGCAGGGGCTGCCCGGTGTTGATTGGCAACCGGATGGACGCGCCGGGCAATATGCCGCGTCTGCGCCGGTGGACTAACCGCCTGATGAGCGCCTTCCTGAGCCGCGCCATGGGCCAGAATGTGCCCGATACCCAGTGTGGCTTCCGCCTCTACCGCTGCGATGTCCTGCCAAGCGTCGAAACTCAAGCCGCGCGCTTCGCGGCTGAATCCGAAATCCTTCTGCAGATTGCCTCACAGGGCGTCCGCTTGGAGTCGGTGCCCATTACCGTCATCTATAATGATGAATTGAGCAAAATCAATCCGATCCGCGATACCTTCCGGTTCTTCCTGATGTTGGCCCGCTATTATCGGGGAAAGAGCCTGCCACGCCCGCGGGGATAATCGCTTGCACGCTTTTCGCATTCGTTGATTCGATAATTCGGTGATTCGTGATCCTGAAGTTCTTCGTTTTACGAATCAACCAATCATCAAATCATCTATTGCTTGCCCCGCGTCCCGCGTGGTCCGCCTGCCCCGCGTAGCCCTGAGCGAAGTCGAAGGGGCGAAGTGGGGTCATCCGCCTGCCCCGCCGTAGCGGCTTCGCGTAGGGGGGTCATCCATCCTCCCCGTCTTCTTCCTCTTCCTCGTCAATCTCTTCCGGCTCTTCGGCTTTTGTCTTCCGCTGCGGTTGGCTGACTGCAAACTTGTGCTCCGCCAGCAGATATTCCTGCCATTC
Organism: Lentisphaerota bacterium; assembly: GCA_016182435.1. The sequence goes on from JACPGN010000007.1 coordinate 1,022, forward strand.
GCGGAAAGCCAGTTCCTCGCGGCGCTTGCGGATATACTGAGCCATGTCGTTCTTGATCGAATCCAGCGCCGCGCGGTCAGCCGTAATCCGGGAATCCACATGGCCGATTATTATGCCGTCCTCGACCGGGATCACCTCGGTTAATTCGCCGGCATTCATAAACAGGATTTTTTTGGTCAGCTCGTAAAAGGCATTCTCATCTTCGGCGTCCAGGCCGGTCCGAATCGCGAACGGTTCCGTGGTAAGGACTTCCAGACGATAGGGGCGCAGGGCCTGCTTAAATGGCTTGCCCTGTTGCAGCGCGCCGGCTGCCGTGTGGTGAATGGCCGCGGCGGTCTGCGCGAGCTTGTTGGATACGGCTTGTTCCAGCGCCGCCTGGCGCGCGGCGGAGCGCACCTCGGCAAATGCCGGAGCGCGCGCGTCGCTCTTTTCTTCGAACGCCAGCACGTAATAGGCGTTGCTGCCGCGCACACCCTGGCTGAAATAATCCTCAGGCGTCGGCCGCAGGGCAAAGGCGGTCCGATTGAAATTCAGGTCAACCGCCAGGCCGGGGACACGATCGTTTAAGGTAAAAACCGCCGAAGTGGCCACGGTCAAACCGGCCGCTAAAGCCGCGGCCTCAAAGGTGGGCGCTTGCCCCTGGCGATCCGGGGCCAGGGTAACTTCAAAATCGGCGGCCTGGTCGCCCGCGGCCGCAATCGCCGTTTCCAGCGCCAACCGATCACGGAGCGTGTCTTCCTCTTCTTCGAAAGAGCGGGCGGAGAGCAGATCTCCGGTTCCGGCGACGGTGAATTCTTCAATGTGCTCGTCGTAATAACTGCGCAAGGCCTCTTCCGGCACGGCGCCTTCGTCCAGGAAGCGCGCGAACGGGAAGGTGACGAACTTTACCCGCATTTTTTCGGGGATGATAAAATCATTGGTATGCGCATTAAAATACGCTCTGGCCTCGGCGTCGGAAACCTTGACCTTGTGTTCCAGGTCATCGCGCGTGAGCGTCACGTAACTGACCACAAAAGTGTCATAGAGCTGGTGATAGATTTGCTCGATTTCGAGCGGAGCCACCCAGGCGGCCTGCGCCAGCATCATTCTGGCCTTGGTCATCATAATTTCCTGGCGAATGTGGTCTTCAAACTGGTTTTCGCTGGCGCGCAGATTGGCCAGAGACTGCTGCACAAAGGCTCGGTAGCGCTCCGGGCTGAATTGGCCCTTTTCCTGGAAAAAGGGCTGTTGCTGAATGGCGGAGATCACTTCCTCGGCGCTGGAAGTAAGCCGGGCCTCCTGCGCGGCGCGCAGGGCGATCAGCCGCCGCCAGGCCATCTGCTTGAGCGCGGCGTCAATGCGCGGCGTCAGTTTCAGCCGTCCACCCGTCATCAAAGCCATGGAGAGGTAGGAATTGAAATAAGCCGAACGCGCTTCCGCCTCCGGTATGGGCTTGCCGTCCAGCGTGGCGGTGGCGTTCTGGCCTTCCTCCCCGCCGCCTCCGCCCGTCTGGGTTTGCCAGGCCACGAAGGAAAGAACGACCATGAAGGCAAATGCGCTCCAGACAATTTTATTCCGGATCAGCCGGTTGAATCGGGAAATGAACATCATGATGACCTTGCCCTTTTGGGGTTCGGCAGCCAACACCATATCGGGCCCACGCCGGCGGGTCAATGCCAAAACCGCCGCTGATCTGAATCAAGGTTCTTCCCGCGCCGCGCAGGACTTGTCCCGCTCCCAGAGGGAAGACTGGCAAGGCTGGCCAGGGAACCGCGACGCTTCAATGGATTGTGAGAAATGTGCCGGCGGGTGGTACGCCTCTGACATGGTAAATGCGCCAGTTCACGCCATCATGGCCACCATACCACATTTTGTTGACCCCCTCATTAATTACGGTTGGGAATGCAACATAAGCGTCATCGCCTTTAGTGTTGGTGCCGAGGGGGATACGGCCGTCGGACGAAGTCGTGTCCGAGTTGGTTGGAACAGCATTGTTATATTTGGTCCAGGTCAGGCCATCCGGCGAAGTTGCGTAATAAATCCGATAGTTGGCGCCGTCAGTAGATCCCCCGTACCACATTTTGTAAGTGCTTCCCTCCTTAATTACGGTTTGGGTTAAAACAAAAGTGTCATCGCCTGTACCGCTGGTGCCGAGGGGGATACGGCCGTCGGACGAAGTCGTGTCCGAGTTGGTTGGAACAGCATTGTTATATTTGGCCCAGGTCAGGCCATCCGGCGAAGTTGCGTAATAAATCCGCCAGTTGGTGCCGTCATATCCCGTGTACCACATTTTGTAAGTGCTATCATCCTCCTTAATTACGATTGGCGTGTAAGCATAAACGTCATCACCTTTACCGGCAGTGCCAAGGGGAATACGGCCATTGGTCGAAATCGTGTCCGAGGGGGCCGGAATAGTATTATCATATTTGGCCCAGGTCAGGCCATTCGGCGAAGTTGCGTAATAAATCCGCCAGTTGGTGCCGTCATATCCCACGTACCACATTTTGTAAGTGCTCCCATCCTTAATTGCGGTTGGGAATGCAACACCACTGACATCACCTTTGCCGGCGGTGCCGAGGGGAATACGGCCGTCGGTCGAAGTCGTATCCGAGGGGGCCGGAATAGCATTACTATATTTGGTCCAGGTCAGGCCATCCGGCGAAGTTGCGTAATAAATCCGCCAGTTGCCGCTAAGTCCCGCGTACCACATTTTGTAAGTGCTCCCATCCTTAATTACGGTTGGGCCTGCAGCATGAGTGACATCGCCTCCGCTTGTGCCGAGGGGAATACGGCCGTCAGTCGAAGTCGTGTTCGAGTTGGTCGGAACAGCGTTACTGTATTTGTTCCAGACCGTGGTTTCGAGCTCGATTGCGGCCACCGAGCAGGGAACCAAAAAACCGGCGATGGCCATACCGGCGACCAGGATAGCCAGGCGCTGCCGGCCGTGCTCCGCCATAGCGCTACGCGACGGCGAGGGCTTAAGCCCGGCGTTTTTTCGGGCTTGCCGTCGCGAAGCGCTATGGCGAAGCACGGTTAGTTGCATAGCAGTTACTTCCATGGTTGTAATATAGCCGGCGCGCAATAGCGGTCAAGCGCATTAGGGCCTTGAACATTCGAAATTGCGAGAAACAACAAGAAAATTTAATCTGTAGGCCGCCATAATATGGCGGCTTTTGGTGCCCGCATACCTGCCCGCAATGCTGCGCATAGCGCTGCAGGCGGGCTATGCGGGCCTACAGTATTTATTCAGGTTGCGGGCGTAGCCCGCGTTGGGAAGCAACGGGGTGTCAGTTTACGCCGAAGCGCTACGCCCAGGCGAGGCTGGGGCATTGGCCTTTTCGCGCCCGGCCCTGCCGCTGCTGAAGATTGATTTCCGCAGCGCTGAGCGCTATAGTCGCGCGCATAAGGCATTCAACCAATGGCCAACCAGAAATTCTACGTTACCACGCCGATCTATTACGTCAACGCCGCGCCGCATATCGGCCACGCCTATACCACCATCCTGGCCGACATCCTGGCGCGCTATCATCGTTTGCGTGGGGTCCCCACCTTCTTTCTGACCGGCACGGACGAGCATGGCCAGAAAGTCCAGCGCGCGGCGGAGCTCCAGGGCATGACGCCTCAGCAACAGGCCGATCAAACCGTGGGACGTTTCCAGGAGCTGTGGAAAAAACTGGCGATCACGAATGACGACTTTATCCGCACCACGGAAAGCCGGCATGGGCGCGTGGTGCAGCGGATTCTGCAGGACCTTTTTGACCGCGGCGAAATTTACCGCGCGGAATATGACGGCGGCTACTGCGTGCCCTGCGAGCTTTTCTTTACCGGCCGGGAACTGGCCGCGGGGGTCTGCCGGGA
>JACPGN010000137.1 GCA_016182435.1 Lentisphaerota bacterium
AAGTCAGGCTGGACCCGAGCAGGGTCCCCGCCAGCAGGCGGCGGAATCCGGTGTCCCGTTGCAGGATGGCCCCCAACTCGCGCAGGTATTGCCGGATGGGCAGGCGCGGCCCGGCATGAGCATGACGATATTCCTTCATCCTCCTTAACACGGCCACGCATCCTAATCCACCCACGATATTAATCAGCAGGCTGATGCCATAATTGCGCGGGAATGGCGCCACCGACGACCAGCCCGCCAAGGTCTCCTTGATATGCGCCGGAAGCCAGGCGAGCGCCGTGCTGTCCGCGCCCACCAGCAAGGCCACCGCGATGGACGCCGCCAGATTCAGCAGTTGTATCAAACCGGTGGACCAACCAACGATCGTGCCGCGTGTCCGTTGGGGAAAGATGCGCGCGAAGAGGTCCCAGCAGGGCAGGATGGTGAGGCCCTGGCCGATGGCCGCCAGGGCGAAGCCAATGAAAATGCTTCCGATGAGCGTCGTCTGGCCGGCGTTCAGCAGCAGCGCCGCGGCTGGAATCAGCAAAGGCAGAAACATGGGAAGCAAGCTGAGGCTATACAGCCTGACGCGCGACGTATCCGGCCGCATGATCCAGCCCATGACAACGACCGGCACATAGGCCAGGCTCATGACCGCCACCATGGGGAAGAGGCTAAGCCAATGGGGCCCGTGCAACTTGAGCACCAGGCTGGGAACCAGCATGGACATGTCGCCAAACAAGCCGGTCAGCGCTGACAGGCTGACGCTCGTCATGTACAGCCCGGCGTTGCGCCGGAAATGACGGGCGATAAAAGCGGCCTCCTCCTGGATCTCAGCAGAGGGGTCGAGATGGGATGCCATAGGGGATTGCATGGTCGTCATGGCGTCAAACCGGCCGCCGCCTGGTTCAAACACACTGGTGCTCCGAACGGGTCGTCATCGGTTTGGCGGCGCTTTTGTCGAACATGTAGAAGATTCCGCCCAAGGCCGTTATCAGGGTGGTCAGCACCGAGACGGCAAAGGAAACAATGAACGCCTCGGCCGAGGGCACGCCGAGGAGTTTGAAGAAGGCCACAAAACTGCCTTCGCGGACGCCGATGCCGTTGATGGATATCGGCAAGATGATCAGCAGCATGATGAGCGGGACGAAAATAAAATAATAAGTGACGCGCACCTGTACGCCGAAGCTGAGGGCGACGGCATAAAAAACCAGCACCCGCAGCATCTGCACAAATAAGGTCAGCAGGAATGAAGCGAAGAGCGTGCGCGGATATTGCCGGTACGCAAAAAAGGCGGCGAGCAACTCTCGGGCCCGCCCGCAACGCTGGAGCGTAGCGACTGCCTGCCCGCAATGCTGCGCATAGCGCTGCAGGCGGGCGGGCTGGGCCGCGGCGCTGATTTTACCGGCCGCCGCGCGCCGGATAATCCGCTCATCCACCCAGCGGATGAAGCCATTATGAAACAGGAGCGCGGTGGCTAAAGCGCAGGCCGCGACCACTCCGGCGGCAAGCGCGCGCGCGTGGGCCAAGCCGAAGGTATCGCCGACCATCCAGGCGCTGAGGCAGCCCAGGAAGATCAGCGAGAGCGCGCCGAGGAGCCGGTCCACCACCAGGGAGGTCACGGCCACGGCGACATTGGCCGTGTTTTTAGAAAGATAATAGCCCCGCACGATGTCGGCGCTGACACTGGAGGGCAGCACGAGCCCCCAGAATCCGCCGATGAAATTGATCACCAGCAGCCGCCCGAACGTTGTGGACGCGCCTTTGACCCGCAGGAGCAGAAGCCATTTAACCACGCTTAAGATGCGCTCGGCCAGCAGCAAGCCCACGGCCGCACCCAGCAGGGCCGGGTTGGCGCGGCCGGAGAGTTCCAGGCTTCCGCGCCAATCAATCAGGCGCAGGGTGAAAAACAACAACAGCAGGCTGACGCCGAATTTCAGTAATTGTTTAACGCCTGCTTTGGTCACGTTGTGCCCCTTGCGCCGTTGTTCGCGCTTCGTATCTACTCAGGTGGGTGCAATTACCAAAGCCAGGCAGATTTTTTTTACCACGGATTACACTGATTTCACGGATGAGGTCAATTAAAGATATCTCTCCTTATCCGTGCCATCCGTGTAATCCGTGGTTCCTGCCATAGGCGGGCCTGAGCAGTTACAGTTCGCCATCAATATTCCCCGGCAATTCCACGCACTATTTTCACCCAGCGTGACAGTCGTTCCGGGTCGTCCTCAACGGTTTCAATATCCTTAAGGTGAATATGGACGAAACAGCCTCGGCAAGCTGTTAAGCCCTGCTGAATGATGGTGCGGATGCGTCTTTCATCCCACCCGCAGCAGACCATGTCCGTGGGGTTCGGGCGCCAGGAGAGAATATAGTCGGCGCCGATTTGTTCGGCGCACTTGCGCACGTCCGCGGCGGGGGCTACGGCAATGCTGCGCAGGTTCTTCAGGTTGCGCAGCAGATCAATTTTCCGGGTCAGGTCTTCGCAGCAGCCGTAGTGCACGAGGCCGAAGCGCTCCAGAATGGGCCGTTGATACTGAAACAGAAACTCCTCATGAAATTGCGGGGAGATAAGAGTGTATTCCTGCGCGGCACAGAACGTCCACAACTGCTTGCGTTTGACCGCGCCGGAGTTGGGTCGGGGACGTTCAAGCTCTTCGGCGTAGGGCATAGCCTGATTGTGCTGGGAGGTCAGGCTGTAATCACCGGCGTCTTCGGCCGATTGATTATTGGCCAGAATCCCGTCCCGCATAAAGGCCAGCAAGCGGCGCAGCTCATCGGGGTATTCATACATATCCAGCATGAGCTGGCCTAAGCCTCTGAGTCTGGCCAGATGCGTGGAAAGGTCCGCGCTGAAATGGCTGTAGAACGCTCCGCGCACGACATCAACCGGCAGGATATCGCCAAGGGCTTCGCGGAGGCGGGAAACATTACGCGCCGTCTCGCCCTCGTCAATTTCATGCGGGGTAACCGTCAATTTTCCGGTGTCCGCCCAGTTCTTGAAGGGCGGATCGTATTGCCAGGCCCCGCCTTCCACATCAGGATTATGGCGGCTCTGCAGCAAACCCCAGGGTTTATCCCAGGAACCTTTGACCGCCGCGCCCTGAGTAAGCCAGGGTTCCTGAATACAATCATCGCCGATGCGGTCATGAAAGATCTTCATCCGCAAAGCGCGTTCGTGCTCCCGGTAGAACGCCTCGGCGCACTGCAGCGCGGAATCGCCGAATACTTTTCGGCACCACACATTATGCATGCCGAAGGAAACCAGCACCAGGGGCCTGGTTTTTTTCCTGCCGAAATGGGCTGCCCACAGCGCCCGTCGCTCATCCTGGACGGGTTTTGCGGCAATCGCGGCGTATTGTCTGGCCAGGTCGCGCAGTATTTGGATATCCTTCCTGGAATTTATTTTGCGTGTTCCTTCAAATGATTGATTCCTTATGCCGAACAGCACGCAAAAATAGCATCCCGTCTGCGACCGGCAGAAGGATATTAGCGGGCCGTCGGACAACCTCGTCATTCGTACGGTCCCAGAAAGCGCTCGCCGTTGAAGTGGATGACGTGCGACGGTGCCTCGGCGATCCACACCTCGGTTTCCCATGCAATCTCGCTCAGGTACTTCGTCATGGCCCGCCGTGTGAGAAACGCTGTCACGAAGACGAGGCCGGAACGGGCGGAGCCGAAGAGTGCCTTCAACTCGTTGTGCCGCTTGATGCCGATCGGTCCATGACTTGTCACTGCTTCGATAAGCACAAGCCAGTCCTTGTCTCGCAGATGCACTACCACGTCGGGCATCTTTCCGTGCTCGTCGATCTCAACGCCGAGCTTCGCGAGATAGCCACCCTCGACGTGCCGCTGCTTCTGCCCGGTGTCGCCCAAGTAGACGACCGTGCCGCCAGGTGTGAAACGAGAGCAGAATTCCTCGATTATCTTCTTGACGAGTTCGTTCTGACCACCGGCGGTCAGCGACACCTTCTTTCCGCTCGGGAGTTTCACCGGAACCAGTGCCATCTCACGCTCTCTCGCTCGCAGCGTCCCGAGGGTGGTAGTTGTGGCCATAAAGGCCGCCAAGGAGTGGCGCCAACCGGGTAAACCAAATGCACGAACCAGCTTGAGGAGCGCAGGGGCAACTTGGTAGCGATTGGCAGGACTATTCACGGGCCGATGAGGATTGTCGGGATTCGCCACGAGAAGGCCCATCTGGACGAACTGGTGCACTGTGAACCGCCTGACGGTCTCGCGCGTGTTCGGGGCGTACTCTTTGCCAAACTGATCCCGGAAGACATTCATCATCTCGGTGATTCCGAGCATCGGATCGGTCGCGGCCGCCCACGACCTGCGCGGTGTCATTCCCAGAAGCGCGAGGAGAACAAGTGCCGACCGCTCGTTCTGCTGTTCTCTGGGCACGTTCAAAGAGGCGAGCATTGCGAGGGCCTCGTCGCTGCGCTTCGCCGCCGCGCTGCGCCTGTTCGTAGGTTTTTTAGCCATGGAAGAGAACCTCGCCGACGAGGTGATCAAGCCCGTCCTGCGCAGGAAAACACTTTCCAATCCTCCGCCCGAGCGCGATTAGAGCAGAACGCGTCGGGTATGGCAGAGACCGCAGATCGGAAGCGTTTACCTGTGTGTGGCCGCTAAACTGCCTGAAGTAGGCGTCCACGAGCGATGAGTTCAGGTACGCCGCGAGCCCCTTAGCAAGAGCCTCCGACAGTCCGGCGCCGCGCGCGTGGAAGTAGTTTACATGGTTCTCGAACGCGACTTGAGGTGCGGGAATACGCGCTGGGTCGTAGACGGCCGCGACAATCCGCCGCCGTTCCTCCTTCGCCGAGAATCGCTTTGTCAATACGTAATGGCCTTCAGGGACGACAAGTTCCTCGGCCCTCGGTCCGAGAGCGAGAGCGTTCGGCTTACGTGTGTTGCCATTGGGCCATTCGACGAAGCCCTGCTTGAAGTGGCAGGGGTAGATGAGGGGCACCGTGTTTTTCCCCGGCCAGGATCGAAGCAGGTCTCGAGCTCGGAAGTCGACAACGCGCCCCGTTGACACGGTCAATCCGAGGCCGGAGCTCGTTGCTCCCAGGCCGCTGATCTGATCTCGGGTTGATTCGCCTTCCTCCTCTGGAACGACGTGAATAACCGTGTGACGACCGTGAGGACGAATGAGTTCATCGTGTTCGATCATTCGCATACGAAGGTCAAGACCACTAGGCCCCGCGCTCGCGGAGACTATGACGGCGGCGTTCGCTTTCGTGTTCTTCACAGCATGAAAAACCACATTCTCTTGCAAGACCTTATCGTCCGCAAAGGCAGCATCACGGGCGTCGAATACGTGCACTCGGCGGAAACGCATCTCCTGCAATAAGTATCGGCGAAACGGCTCAAAATAGGGACCGTTGCAGAAACTCCTTGGGGTGATCGCTACCAGCTCTCCGTCTGGCGCCAGTAGTCGCGCGGCTACAGCCACGAAGCCCGTGTACAGATTGGTGGTCTCGAGTCCGATCGAACGTAGCAGCGACCGCTCCCGAGAATCCGTACGGATCTTCCGGTAGGGCGGATTGAGGATGGCGCAGTCGAAGCGCTCTTGCTCGCCCCTTGCGAAGAGATTTCCTGCGAGAGCACTTGCACCCGCTTCCAGGAAGTCATCGTACATGAGACGCCCTTGAAACGAGATTCCAACCGCCTCGCATGCAAACCGGCACCGTTCCAGTGTATCGCGCAAATAGCCAACGAGAACAGGATCGATCTCATAGGCCGTCACGGCGATCGCGGCTGGGCGCGTGGGTCGTTGGCAGAGGGTCAACACCAAGGCAGCGCATAGGGTCCCGGCCCCGGCTCCGGGGTCAAGGATGCGAATATCGGAACCCCGGCAGGCGAACATACCGGCCATCAGAATGGCGATGGGGCTGGGCGTTAGGAATTGACCCATCTGCGCACGGTGCCGGGAATCCAGGCGTGCGGAGGCCTCCTTGCGAACTTCATCGAGCGTCAGCAGCAGTGAGTCTGCCCCGCCACCTGCAGCCTCCTGAAGACCATGCTTTCGTTCGTTGGTCATTTTCACTGTGAACTCGCCATCTATGTCTCGCTAACGCTGCGGGTCACCGGGAGCCGGGTTTATCAACCATCCAGTGCAGCGCCTTGTTCGGCGGTTCATCGCACCGGCTTCACGACCTGAGATTTCAACACCCCCGGCTTATTGTTCCCGAATCATGGTCAAGAGCATTTTAAACCGTTGCCTGGCGCGGACCGCATGGGGCACGCCGGCGGGCATGATCACCAGTTCGCCGGCTTTGGTGTTGACCACGCTCCCGGCGATGATCAGCTCGGCTTCGCCATCCAGCACCTGGACCACGGCATCAAAAGGGGCGGTATGCTCACTGAGTCCCTGCCCGGCGTCGAAGGCGAAGAGCGTCAAGGTGCCGACCTTTTTATCAATGAGCGTTTTGCTGACCACCGCGCCGGCGTTGTAGTCCACAAAATCCTTCAAGGTCAAAGCGCGCGCTTTAAGCTCGTCGGCGGTTTTCATGAATTTCCTTTATCAGGGTAAACCCGCGCGTGTGTGCCGGGGCAACCTTTACCCGAGCCTGACGCCGGAGGCGGTTCGCTTGCGCCACTGTGCTTGCGGGCGGCAGTTTCCAGTTGCCGAAGGCCGTCAATGCCCCGTTCTGTGCTTACGTGGCTTTTGGTGTCCTCAAAGTCAAAATCGGCGGCCGCGCGCTTTTCAATGGTTAAGGCTCCGGTGGGGCATTCGCCGATGCAATCGCCAAACCCGTCGCAGAAGTTTTCCTTGACCAGCTTGGCCTTGCCGTTGACAAGCTTCAAGGCGGCTTCCGCGCAGGCAATAATGCACTGGCCGCAGCCGTTGCACTTCGCTTCGTCAATATGGATGATATTGCGTTTCATAGCCAAACGGGTAGTCGCGGTTAAGCCTAATGGAGCTGACAGCGTCAATCAAGGATTAATTCAACAGCCCTTCAAGGCGATTGATAGTTTTTTGTGGCGTGCTATTATGGCGGCAACTAATCAAAGGAGGGACTGAGTATGCAAAACCGCAAATGGCGTATGGGTATGATCGGCGGGGCTTTGGACGCGTTCATCGGCGTCGTGCATCGGCGCGCGGCCCTGATTGACGGCCGGGCGGAACTGGTCTGCGGGGCCTTCAGCCGCTCAGCCGCAAAATCACAAGCCACCGGCCGCGAATACTTTCTGGCGCCGGAGCGCGTCTATTGTGATTTCCAGAAAATGTTCGCGGCGGAGCGGCGCTTGCCGGAGGGCGACCGGATGGATTTTGTGATTATTGCCACGCCTAATGACACGCATTACCGAATAGCTTCGGCCGCGCTTGAGGCCGGCTTTCACGTCGTCTGCGACAAACCCATGACCACCACTCTGGCCGATGCCCAACGCCTGGAACGTAAGGTTAAACAAACAGGCCGTCTCTTTTGCCTGACGCATAATTACACCGGTTACCCGATGGTCAAGGAAGCCCGCGAGCTCGCGCGCGGCGGCGCTCTGGGTAAAATCCGGAGAGTCGTCGTGGAATATCCGCAGGGCTGGCTGGCCACGCCTCTGGAGGCTACGGGCCAGAAGCAGGCGCTCTGGCGCACGGATCCGCGCAGCGCCGGGGCTACCTGCTGCATGGGCGACATCGGCTCGCATTGCGAAAATCTCGCCGAGTATGTCACCGGCCTCAAGATCAAGGCCTTGTGCGCGGACTTGAACACCTTTGTCAAAGGCCGCCCCTTGGACGATGACGGCAGCGTGCTGCTGCGCTTTGATAATGGCGCGCGCGGCGTGCTTTGGGCCAGTCAAATAGCCGTGGGCGAGGAAAACGGGCTTTTCATCCGGGTCTATGGCGAGAAAGCCGCGCTGGCCTGGCGCCAGACTGAGCCGGATACGTTGGTTGTCCGGCGCCTGGACCGCGCCGACGAAATCCGGCGGCGCGGCACGCCCTTTGTCGGCAAGGCGGCGGCCGCGGCGGCGCACATACCCCCGGGCCATCCGGAAGGGTTTCATGACGCCTTTGCCAATCTCTACCGCAATTTTTTCAGGGCGCTGGAGGCGGCGCATGCCGGCAGGAAGGTCAGGGAAAGCGATTACGATTATCCGACCGTCCACGACGGCGCGCGCGGCCTGGCCTTCCTGGAAGCCGTCGTGCGCAGCTCCCGGTCCGGCCAGAAATGGATCAATCTCTAATGTTTGATTGCTTAATCCTTTGCAGGAAGCAGGGTCGCTAATTATGAATTTAAGCATTGGTCATGCTAAAGAGAGGATTTCCGCCCCTCGTTCGCCGCGCGCAGTGGCCGTTATGGTCAGAGAAAGATTACAGGCGGTTTTTAACGAGCGCTTGCGGGGTGTAGTGCTGTATGGATCGGAGGCGCGTGGCACGGCAGCGGCGGAAAGCGATATTGACGTTTTGGTGCTTCTGGATGGCCCCATAGATTACGGCTCTGACCTGCGGGCGTGCATTGACGCCGTCTACCCTTTGGCACTCGACTGGGAACGTCCGATCAGTCCGGAACCCGCGGACATTCATGACTTTGAGGCGGCCGAGTGGCCGCTCTATGAAAAAGCCAAGGCTGAAGGAATCCCGGCATGAATTCGAAAAAAT
>JACPGN010000142.1 GCA_016182435.1 Lentisphaerota bacterium
GAGTTGCCATGGACAAGACAGAAACAGAAATCATCCTGGACTGCGACCGGCTGCGGGAACTGCTGCCGCACCGGTTCCCCCTGCTCATGCTCGACCGCGTCCGGCTGATTCCCGCCGAAAAGCGGGCGCTGGGACTTAAGAACGCCACGTTCAACGAACCCTATTTCCAGGGCCACTTCCCCGGCAATCCCATCCTGCCGGGCGTGCTGATTCTGGAGGCGATGGTTCAGACCGGCGGCGTAGCCATTCGCCAGTTCCTGGATATCCAGACTGATGTTGCCTTCCTGCTAACGCTGGACAAGATCAAGTTCCGCAAGCCCGTTTTTCCCGGCGACCGCCTGATGACCGATGTCACGCTGGAGCGTTTCCGCAACGGGGTGGCCAAGTTCGTGGCCACGGCCTCGGTCCGCGATCAGCAGGTCTGCGAGGCCCGGTTTACCGTAGGGTTAAGCGCCAATGCCCCCGAGCGCATCCGGGTGACCGAATTTGCTCCGCCGTCCGGCATTGCCGGAGCCCCCCTGCCAGCCGCGCCGATCAATACAATTAACGGGGTCATGAATATTATTCCGCACCGTTACCCTTTTATCCTGGTGGACGCCATTTACTTCCAGAACGACAAACATATCATCGGGCTCAAGAACGTCACGGCCAACGAGCCATTCTTTAATGGCCATTTTCCAAAATACCCAATCATGCCGGGAACTCTTCTGGTGGAGGCCATTGCCCAGGTCGGCGCCGTATTCATTCTCGGCAAACCGCAGAACCAGGGCCGCTTGGCCTATTTCACGGCCGTGGAACTTGCGCGGTTTCGTCGGCCGGTCCGGCCGGGCGACCAGCTCCTGATTGACGTCCGCGAGACGGCGGTCCGTCCGCGGGTCGGCAAGGCTACCGGCCTGGTTTTTGTCGGCCAGCACCTGGCCGCAGAAGCGCGCATTTCTTTTGTCCTCGTGGACCGGCCGGCGCCGGCCTGAAATATGGATGTTTTATTTAAATCGCCTTGTGCCATTTGTGCTTCCCTGGCCGAGCTCGGGCAGGCTTTGTGGCTAATCCCTGTTCGTATTAGCGTTCTTTGCCTGGCGCTCCTCGCGGCCCCCGCCGGTCTTTTTGCCGTTTCAACGAATACGGCTGCCGCGGCGGCGCCTCCGGCTTTGCCCCAAGCCACCGAGGTGCTCGAACGCGTGCGCGCCAACTTGCCCAGGGAGACCATTCAGTTTCAGGGCGAGCTGCTCTGCGGCGCGCACCGCGGCAAACTGGACCGCGTGGCTTACTTGGATGCGCAACTCCAACTGGGCCAGGCGCCGGAGACGGCTAACTGGACCCTGCGCGACTCCTTCGGCAGCCCGGCGGAGCAGTTAACGCTCGTGCACCAGAGCGACGGCGCCTGGCGCCGGGACTATGCCAAAGGCCGGGAACTCCAGAGCGCGCCGGCGCCCGCGCCCGAGAGCTTCGTTGCCGGCAGCGACCTGACCTGGAATGACCTCAGCCTGGCTTTCCTCTGGTGGACTAACGGCGTTATTTCCGGCCGCGAACGCTTGCTGGAGCGCGATTGCCTGGTGCTCGAATTCACCTCGCCGCCGGCCAAGCGCCCGACCAGGGTCTGGATTGACGAAGCGCTGTTGCTGCTGATCAAGATCGAGGAATATGACCCGCAACAAACCCTGCGGCGGCGCCTGGCCGTGCGCACGTTCAAAAAAATCGGGGAAACCTGGCTGATCAAGGACCTGGATATCCGCAGCTTTCCCGGCAACCATCGCACCCTCATCCGGCTCAACGAGCTGACCGCGCTGACCAGCGAAAATTAGCTTGACCTCCCCTCAGGCGGCTTAATACTCTCTTAGCGTCTGTAAAAAAAACCCTAATTAAGGAAGCATCCCATGAAAAAAATCGGACTTTTAGCTTTGCTGACCGCGGCCATAACCGGTTTTGGCGCCACGATACCAATGGACACCCTGGAACTGCGCTTAGGCGGCCAAATGCGTTTCAGCAACGCCCAAGGCAAAACGGATTGGCTCCTCGAAAGCGGCCTGGGCTATTTTGTTTTTGACAACATTGAATTTGGCGGCATTACCGACTTCGGCTATGACGGCGATGATCCTGGTTTGGGGCTGGGCGGTTTCGGCGAGGTGAACCTGGACCTGGATTCATTCGTTGTGCCCTATGCGGGGATGCGCTTGCAGTATAATTTCGGCGGGTATTACCGCAGCATCGCGGAACACAATTATCTTCTTTCGGAATACACCGGCGGTTTGAAATTCTTTGTTTCGCCCACCGTGGCCATTTACACGGAGCTGTATTTCGACCTGGCCAGCGAGGAAGCTTTCGTGCGCGACGGCGAGGCTAAGAACACCGATGCCGGACTTAAGGCCGGCGTGCGCGCTTATTTCTAAGACTGGCTATGCCCGCAACCCAAAGAAATTAACCACTGATTACACTGATAACACGGATGGAAAAAGCCGACCCAATTCCATATCAGTGCTATCCGTGTCATCCGTGGTAAAAAAATCTTTGCTTATGTTTTGCTTATGTTTTCTTGGTTTTTATGATGGTTCCTGATGCTTCAGGTACTACCGCCTGGTACCGCGCGCCATTTGTCTGGCTGAAAAGGTTGTATCAGTGGGTCCTGCACTGGGCCGATACGCCTTACGGCGCGCCCGCGCTTTTTCTGCTGGCTTTCGCCGAATCATCATTCTTCCCGATCCCGCCGGATGTGCTCTTAATCGCCCTGGCGCTCTCCTTGCCGCGCCGGAGCCTGTGGTTCGCCGGCATCTGCTCGGCAGGCTCGGTGTTGGGCGGCATGGCCGGCTACGCCATCGGCTATTTTTTCTGGGAAGCCGTAGGCCAGCCGATTATTAATTTCTATCACGCCCAGGCGGCCTTCGCCAAGGTGCAAGGCTATTACCAGCAAGACGCCTTTCTCTATGTCTTCATGGCGGCCTTCACCCCTATTCCTTACAAGGTCTTCACCATCGCCGGCGGGATCTGTCAAATCCGGCTCTGGCAGGACCTGGTGCTGGCCTCGCTTATTGGCCGCTCGCTGCGCTTCTTCCTGGTCGCCGGCTTGTTCTTCTGGTTCGGCCCGCCGATCAAGCACTTCATTGATCGCTATTTCGAGCTGTTGACCATCGTTTTCGGAGTCCTGCTCCTCGGCGGCTTCATCGCCATCAAATATCTGCACTGATGGACTACTACGTTTCAACCCAGGGAGATGATGGCTGGTCGGGGCGGTTGCCGGAGCCGAATGCCGCCAAGACGGACGGACCGCTGGCGACGTTGCTCGGAGCGCGCAATCGCCTGCGCGCCCTGACGGCGCCGCCGCGCTATTACGACGCGGAGTGGACGCCGCAGGGTGTCAAATATCCGATCACCGTTCATATTCGCGGCGGACGCTATCGGTTGCCGGAACCGCTTCTTTTCGAGCCGGAAGACTATTGTCCCGTCACCTACACGGCCTATGCGGGTGAAAAACCGATTCTGGACGGCGGGAAACCGATCGCGGGCTGGCGTAGCGAGCGGGTCAACGGCATCAGCGCCTGGGTGGTTGACTTGCCCGAGGTGGCGGCGGGCAAGTGGTATTTCCGCTCCCTGTTCGTCAACGGCCAGCGGCGTTTGCGGCCGCGGCTGCCCAAAAGCGATTTCTATCGCATCGAAAGCGTACCGCGCATACCGCCCGCCACGCACTTGATGGACGGCAGCGACGCGTTCGTGTGCGGGCCCGACCAGATCCGCGCCTGGAAGAACCTCGCCGATGTCGAGGCGGTCGTGCTGCATCTGTGGGTGGACGAGCACATGCCGATCGTGGCGTTCGACGAAGCGACCCGGCTGGTGAAATGCTCCCGGCGCAGTGTCTTCCTGCTCGCAAAAGACAACAGGTATTATGTGGAAAACGTGTTCGAAGCGCTGACCGAGCCGGGCGAATGGTATCTCGACCGCGCGACCGGCCGGCTCGCCTATATCCCGATGCCGGGCGAGGCTCCGGATACGGCGGAAGTCGTGGCCCCGCGGCTCACCCAGTTGCTGCGGCTGGCAGGACGCCCTGATGAAGGCCGGTATGTTCAGTGCCTCCGGTTTCGCGGGCTGACGTTCCAGCACACCGATGCGGTCCTGCCGCGCGGGGGCTTCGATCCCGATTCGATGGGCCTCCATGACCTGCCGGGGCGGGATTTCGATGCGGCCAACGCCGACTACGCCTCCAGCCCGCAGTCGGCGCACCACATACCCGGCGTGATTTCTTTCGAAGGCGCCCGCGGCTGCGCGATCGAGGATTGCGTTATCGAGCACATCGGCTGGTATGCGGTGGAGTTGGCCGATGGCTCAAACGCCAATCGCGTCGTCGGCAACGAGATGGCCGACCTCGGTTGTGGCGGCGTGAAGCTGAACGGCTCGAACGCGCGGGGCCCGCGCGAGCGCCGCACGGGGGACAACCTCGTCACGGATAATCACATTCATCACGCCGGTCGGGTGTTTCATCAAGGGGTCGGCGTGTTCAGCAGGCATTCGTCCGGCAATGTCATTGCGCATAATCACATTCACGACTTCCATTACAGCGGCATCTCGGTCGGCTGGGTCTGGGGGTTCGCCGACAATGTCTCGAAGAACAACCGCGTCGAGAAAAATAACATCCATCATCTCGGCTTCGGCTGGGTGGTTGACATGGCCGCCATTTACCTGTTGGGCATCCAACCCGGCACGGTCGTTCGCGGCAATTACATCCACGACCTCGATAGCGCCGAGGCGATTTACACGGATGAGGGCAGTTCGTACATCGTGATCGAAAACAACCTCTGCCACGACACCAACGAACATGTGTTTCATCAGCATTTCGGACATGAAAACATTTTGCGCAACAATATCTTCGCGTTTGGAAAGGCGGGGGTGGTGTCGCTCGCCCGCGCGGATGCGACGCCCGCGTTCACCTTCGAGCGGAACATCCTCGTGGGCGACGGCCAGCCCCTCTACGTGGACGGCTACGGGCACACGCTGGAAACACCCAATCCCGCGATAGACTTGAATGTGCTCTGGGATGTTTCCGGCCACCCCATCGTCGGCCGCGCCGCGGGCGCGCGGGATGTGGATCTGGCGCAATGGCGGACGGTCGGCAACGACCTTCACAGCGTTGTCGCCGACCCGCTCTTTCGCGATCTGGCGAAGCGCGATTTCACGCTCGCGCCCGACAGTCCCGCGCTGCGACTCGGCTTCAAACCCATTGATGTTTCCGATGTCGGCCCGCGCCCACCCGAAAAACGGCCATCTCTTTTTTGTGCTTATTGTGCATCTTTGTGGCAACTTTTAAATTTCTTTCCAGGCCCTTAGGATCGGCTACCCAGCCGGCGCGGCGCTGATTGGCGCCTTCGTGGTCCCAATCGCCAAGGTCCTGCCGGGCGCGCTCGGCCAGGGCGGACAATTTTTCGACGATTTCGGGATGGTCCGCCGCCAACTCGCGCGTCTCGCCCAGGTCATTGCGCACATCGTAGAGTCGGGCTTTGGTCTTCTCGCCTTCCGTGCAGTTGCCCCGGTGACTGAGGAACTTCCGCTCCAGCGGGAGGTAAAGCTTCCAGGCGCCCGCGCGCACGGCTTGCAACTGGTGCAGGTGATAGTAAAAGAAGCCGATGGCGTCATACGGCGAGCGAGCATTGGGCTCATTAAAAAGAATCGCCGAAATGTCGTGCCCGTCAATAGCGCGGTTACCCGGCGGCTGAACACCGACAAGCCGCGCCACGGTAGGCAAAATGTCCATCATGGTCGTAAGCTCGTCGCGCACCACCCCAGCGGGAATTTGTCCGGGAAAGCGCATTATGCAGGGCACGCGCTGGGCGCCTTCCGAAGTCTCATATCCCCAGCCCTTCAACGGCGCATTGCTGCCTTGCTCCGGCGTGTGGCGCACCGCGCCGTTATCCGAGGTCCAGATGACGAGCGTCCGGTCGTCAAGCTGCAATTCCTTCAAGGTTCTCATGATCGCGCCGGCCGACCAATCCAGTTCTTCGACGGCGTCGCCATAGAGGCCGTTGGCGGACTTTCCCCGAAAGGCGCCCGAGGCGAACGAGTGCTCCGAACTGCCCGGCATGGCGTGGGCGAGATAAAGGAAAAACCGCTTGTCCCGGTTTGACCGGATGAAACGAATGCTCTCCTCGGTGTAGCGCCGCGTCAGCAAGTCGCGGTCCGGCGGCGCCTCGATGACGCGCTCGTTGCGCATAAGTGGCAGTGGCGGCCAGTGGGGATGACTTTCGTCAGGGACCATGTCCTCGCTGTAGGGAATCCCAAAGTATTCATCAAACCCGTGCCGCGTCGGCAGGAACGGCGGCTGGTCGCCGAGGTGCCATTTACCGATACAAGCGGTGCGATAGCCATTGTCCTTCAGCAGCCGGGCGAGCGTGACCTCGTCGGGATGCAGCCCTTTCTGGTCAACCGGCATCAGCACCGCCAAGTTCTGCCCGCTGCATTGCAGATTAACGCGGCGCGGGTAGCAGCCGGTCATCAGGCTGGCGCGCGACGGGGTGCAAACGCCGCTGGTGCTGTAGAAGCCGGTAAAACGCATTCCCTCGCGCGCCAGGGCGTCCACGTTTGGCGTGCGGTGCTTGCGCGACCCGTAGCAGCCCAGGTCGCCGTAGCCCAGGTTGTCCATCAGCATGATAATTACGTTCGGTTTGTTCATC
>JACPGN010000143.1 GCA_016182435.1 Lentisphaerota bacterium
CCTGCTCAATGAACCAACCTGGCAACAGGAAATAGTCGCCACTACTAACGCGCCGGCGCCCTTGCCATACACCGGCACGCGCGTCTTCTTCCGCTACGACAGCCGCGCCTTGTATGTGGGACTTAAGCGGCCGCCGATGGGCAAAATAGTGCAAATAGTCAGGTTTGGCGCATTCTCGCGGGAGCAGCGCCCCTGGCTGACCGGCCGGAGCCAGCCGGATCAAGTATCACGCAGCGATAACTGGTGGCGCTTGATTGTCAGTCCCGCCTACGCCGAGGCTTCGGCGGGCAGGGATAGCCGGACCATCGGCCTGACGTCTTCAAGCGCTGGTCCGAATGCGCCGCCGGCCTTGTATTTCACCGTGGCGGCGGACGGCACGCGCGCGGAGGGATTGGGAGACCCCGCCATGCGGGGCGCAGGCGTGACTACCAACGGTCTGGATTTCTCCTGGAATGCGCCCTGGGAAAGCGCCGGCGTTGCCGATACCAACGGCTGGACGCTGGAAATGGCGATCCCCTGGGCCACGCTGGAAAAAGCCGGACTTAAGAAGGAGCAACTGGCCGTCAATTTCCTGATGAATGATCCCGGTCTGGGCACGGAGGCGCTGACCTATCTGGGGATGGGCGGGTATGACAACTGCTCGAACTTTACCCCGTTAGGGTTAGGCGCGCCGGTTCCGGTAGCGCCCCGCGCGTTCACCGTGCGCCTGCATTTTGCCGAGCCGGACGCAAATGCCCAGCCGGGAGAGCGGGTGTTTGACGTGAAACTCCAGGGTCAAACCGTATTAAAGAGTTTCGATATCGTTAAAGCCTCCGGCGCGCCGCGCACGGCGCTGATCAAGGAGTTTAAAGGCATAAAGGCCGCCGGCGAACTGGCGCTTGAGTTTGTGCCCTTAGCCACTCGGCTCACTCCGGCGAACGTTCCCGTCATCAACGCTATGGAACTGTGGGAGGAAGGGCAGAGTGTCGCCGGCGCTGCCGATAAATAGAATGGCGCTGCTATTGATCCTGGATTCCCGCTTGCGCGGGAATGACAACCTGATGTGGGAATGACATCCTGACGCAGGAATGACAGTTGGATGCGAAAATAACAGCCCGACTTTCTGTCATTCCCGCGCAAGCGGGAATCCAGAATATTATGAAGTATTATTAAGGAGGTGCGCTAATGAAGCTTTTATCAGGAATTGCCGGCGTGATGATTAATGCGGTACTATACATGGCGATAATAATGTTGCCGTATTGTATGGTAGGGCGCTTTCGCCGAAAGCGCCGCGGACGGTCCCGCCGAGGCGGGATAAACTCGGCGCTTGCCCCGCGCTGTAGCGGGGAGCCGTCCCTACCAAGGAATTATGCTGCGTTTGTTATGGCGTTCTTTATAACCGTTGGGCCAGCCCTGAGCGCGGAGCAGAAAGAATCCGAAGCGGTCTCGGCGGGCCTGCCCTTCCGTTTTTACCAGGGCGTTACGGCCTATATCCATAATCCGGACGGCAAACCGTTTGAAGTGAAGATTGATGTTCGCGACTGGAACTTGATGGAGAACGGGCCGCGCGAAGTTCTGGTGAAGCTCTATGATCCGGATGGCCAGGCGCTCGTCCGCCAAGTGATCGCCGATGACGGCATTGCCGGGGACGCCTTCCTGCCCGAGACCGGCGGCTGGGACCATGAGCTGTGGTATTATACCCTCTGCTACGGCCGCGGCTCGGCGCCGATGCTCCGCTGGAGCTCGTTGACTGAGCCGGCGCGCCTGGCGGCGCTGCCCAAACGGACTTTCACCTTCCCGGTCAGCGCCAATAAAAAGGGCGTCTATCGCGTGTTGTTATGCGGCAGCCGCGATCATGTGGCCACGCTTTCCATCACGCCGGATTTGAAATTGGCGCTGGCCGGCCATCCGCTCTGGCTGCATGGGCATGGCGCGATGTTCAAGCGCAGTTATGTCTATGTGCCCAAGGGAACCATCGGGCTGGATGTGGGCTTTGCCGAGTTCGATCAGCCGGTAACACGCGCCTTTAAGATTACGGCGCCTGATGGAACCGTTTTGTGGGCGGGACAGGCCCAGGGCGGTTTTCAGCGCAGCAAAGTTAAGTTCGATCCGGCCGGCAAATATGACGAGCAGCTCCTGAGCGTGGAGGTTGCCGACGGGCGCGGCGATTATATGATGCACCTCCTCTTGAACCGGGACGACGTGCGTCCCTATCGGGGAATCGGCGGCGTGCCCGCCTTGTTCGCGTCCGACCCGGCTCTGGCCAAAGCGTTGCAGGGCGGCGCGATTTATCATGACGGCTTGGTCTTCTGGCATGGCTACCAGGTGCGGCTCCATGATTGGCTCAATTCCCATCTGAAGCCGGAGGATTATATCGTCAAAGATGCCGCCGGCAATGAGATCAAGCCGAGCGATGGCCCCAGTTTCGGCTGGGGAACCAAGTCCAAGGTCTATAAGGGCCTTCCGGAAGCGCCGGGATTTGTGCCGCTCAATGGCGGTCATGAGGCGCCGCCGCTGTGCGATACGTTGATGCACTCATACCCGGCGCATAAAAACAAAAATGTCCTCAACGTGGCCGTGCGCGACTTGGGCGTGGGCTTCCGCACGATCACCGTGGGCGATGTGCCCGTTATTTCCGGCTGGAACGGCAATCTTGGTTATTGCTTTGCGACCTACGGCTTTCATTACTGGCGGCCGGCCTGGCGCATCCTGCAGCAATCGGATGCGCCGCCGGAGTTGAAGGCCATCATTCGCGAAGCCGTCATCTTGTGCGGCGACCGGCTGGCCTTCGGACGCGGGATAGAGCGCAGCAACGGTAACGCCCTTTCGCACATTCCCATGGCCTTGCGCTATGCCGCGGAGGCGGCGCAAGATCCAATGCTGACTGAGCTCGCCACCGTCTATTTTAACCGGTTCGTCTCGGGCGGGTGGGGGCGCAGGGTGGGCATCAGCCGCTCGGGCGATTGTCATGAGCACTTCGGCCATGACCTGCTTTATGGCACCTACATCCTGGCTAATTACCGTGCGATCGGCACCGACCTGGGCGACCCCAAGTTCAAAGCGGTCGTTGACCGGATTCAGAACCTATATGGCTATTTTTATTGTCCGGATGTCGTCGCCGCGCCCTGGGGCTCGCGCACCGCGGGCGGCACGTCAATCGGCGGCGAAAATTATCAGGGAGCGCCCGGGTCCGACTTCACGGTCAGCGTCAATGGCGGCGACGAGTGGTTTGCTGCCCGCCGCAAGAACTATTACATCCTGACTTTCCACGGCCGCCTGGCGCCGGAATGGCTGAATAATTATTTCGCCACCCGCATCGGCTATGGCGGCGGCATCATCTGTCAACTCACGGTTCCGGGCGCGGGGCCGGTCATCGCTTCTTCGAGTTCGGGCAGTTATGGCGCGGGAATGCAGCGCAACAACTGGCGGAATTTCCGGATTCATGCGCTCGTCGGCGCGCTGGCTGATGGCCAGCCGCTGGTGGCCGCCGATAGCGAGCATCTGGATACCCGCTTGGGAAGCAATACCGTGAGCGGTTCCGGCGAAGTGCGCGACCGGCCCATCCACGTGAGCCGCCGTTACACCTTCCAGGAAGACCGGATTGCCGTCGAGGTCCAGTTGGCCGACACGACCTATCGAACTGCGCTCGACGGTAGGGGGCCTGACTCCACGCTTAATGAGGCCTACGAGATGATCCCGTTTGTTTCCGAAAAAAATGCGCCAACCCGTGTCCTGGCTCTACCCGCGGGCGACGGCCCGGCCATTGAAGTAAGCGCCGCAACCCAACCCGCCCGCGGCCTGGTGATTGCCCGCAAGGGGTTCGGCGTTCAGATTGAGTTTGATAAGGTCCGTCCCGTCAAGTTAGGCCAGAACCAGACCGTGCTCATTCAGTTGATTGATGCGCCATCCGCGCCTGGCGATGTTCATTTCGCCTACACCCTGGTTCCGTATCTGGGCCAGGGAGCGCCCGAGGCTGTCAAGCCCAAGACCCAACCCATGCCGCGCGTGGCCGCGGTGGCTGTGCCGGGAGACTTGACCGCTGGCTTGGCCGACGCGCCGGCGCATGAGATCGCGATCGGCGGCAAGCCGGCGGCGATCTTGCGCCTGGCCCGCGCGGGGGATCGTCTGGCGCTAATCGCCGTGGTGACGGACGCCAAGGTCGGCCGCGGCGAGCCGATTTGGAAAGACTCATGCTTGGAGCTGTTTGGATCGCTTCCCGGCGAGCAACGCATCGGCCAGGTCTTTCTGGCGCCCGCCTTCGCCTCCTCGACTACGCTCGGGGCTACGGCGGGCCAGCCCGCCACGGATAAGGTTAAGGCCGCGGGCGCGGTTGCCGCCGGCAGAAACATTGTGCCGGCCCCCGATATCCTCGTGGAGTCGCAGACCGCCCCCGGCGGCTACGAGCTGCGCGCGCTGATTCCGCTGGCGCGCCTGGCCCTGGATCCGGCTAAGTCCACCTGGCTGCTGGAAGCGCAAATCACGACGCATGACGCCAAGGGAGCCGTCCAGCGCGGGACGCGGTTCGGGAGCGCGCGGGCCTACGAGGCCAATTGGTCTTACGGGGCCTTTGAGGTACAGCCATGAATGATTACCGCACGGTTACCCGGCAATTGGATGATGCGTTCGACCGCCTGATTATTGTCAGCGACTTGCATGCGCACCTTCCGCCGTTAAAGGCCTTTGAAGAGCGTTGTTCGCAACTTAAAGGGCGCAGCCAGGTTTTGTTCAACGGCGATCTTTTCTTAGGCGGGCCGCATCCGGCGGAGACCGCGCGCTGGGTTATGGCCGCCGCCGGCGAGCTGGCAACGCTGGGCAATCATGATGAAGGCATGCTCCAGGGCGCCCAGGGCCTGCCCGCCTGCCCAAGCCCGGCCAGGGAGCTCGGCCAGGGGAACCATCCGCCCTACACGGAAGAGGGCGCGTTCCTCCGGTTGAGCGAAGAGCAACGTGACTATTTCCGGGCGCTACCGCGCCGCCTGATCCTGCGCTGGCGCGGCAAGAAAATCGTGCTCTGCCACGGTCATGCCGATCCAGCTACCGGCGAGGAAGTATCATGGCGCTCGCCGCCCGATGAACAGATTGCCAGGTTTTTGGACCCCTCGGCCGACCTTTGCGCGACCGGTCACACGCACTACGCCTTTGTGCGCCAGGTCAAGCGCATCACCTATGCCAACAGCGGGTCGCTCAGCCTGCCTATTCTGGCGGCCTTGGACAAGACCGGCCTGCACCCGCAGAGCGGCAAGAAAGAATTAGGAGCGGACGACGACCCACGCAGCAGTTTTCTCGAGGTAACCGAATCAGGCGGCAAGCTGAATGTCGCTATTCTGCGGTTCGATTATGATCGCGCTCAAGTCTGGCGCGAGCTGGAAGCGCTTGGTCATCCGCAAGCGAACGTCATTCGGCGCTGGCTCAAGGATGGAATCCTCGAAGTATAAAGGCCAACTGCGCCGCGTGTTGGGGAAGATGCGGCATGTTCACCTGGGAAAACACTTGGAAAGAAATTGAGGATGCTAAGGTCAGGACTGCGGTTGTGCCGATCGGTTCGACGGAGCAACATGGCACCAATCTGCCATTGAGCACGGATACCTTGATAACCGACGAGATCGCGCGGACCGTTGCCGCGGAATTGAACGCTTACTTGACCCCGACGATTCCCATCGGCCAGTCCGGCATGTGGCTGGAATTCCCGGGCAGCTTGAGCTTTTCCGAGGATACGCTGAAGGCGATCATCGCGGACATCGTCGCTTCCCTGGTGAAAACCGGCTTTACCACCATTATCTTCATATCAGTGCATGGCGCCAACGAGGTTGTCTACCGCGGATATCCCGAGGAACTGAGCAAGCGTTATCCCGGCGTGCGGATATTCACCGCCGGCTACACTGTATGGGTCCGTGATCATTGGGTGGAAATCTGGCGTCGGGCGCTTCAGTTTGCCGGGCTACCCGAGATGATCCATGCCGATGAAGCGGAAGGATCGCTGGTTGCTTCCATCCGGCCTGACCTGGTAGGACCGAACCCCACCGACTGTCCCATGCCGAGCGAGCGGTATCCCAAGGGTAAAACCATGCGCCAGGCCTATCCATCCGGTTCCATGGGGCGCCCCTCCCGAATCAGCAAGGAAAAAGGCGCTATCTTTCGCAAGGAACTCCTTCAGCTTATCTTGGAAGATATCCGCAAACAATTCCGCTCAATGCCGCCCGGTGGCGGATAGATAGCGGCCGCAAGCTACTGCGCCCGACCGCGGTGGGTCCAGGTGGGTCCAGGGTCAAAGCAAAATTTAACATTTAACGGCTTCAGGTTGGACGAAACTCCGCGAGGCGGGTCAGGGGGTTCAATGATATGTGGTGGCATGTCGTAAAATATGCCGCTTCCCATGCCTCAACGCAGACCTTATCCTTTGGTTTGACCCCGATGCTTCTCACCCCGCTGAGACGGCTGATCTGCGGCAGAAATACGGACCGGCATCCTATGCACAAATTACAACTGAATCCCGTTGAGTGTAAGTTCTGCATGTGGCAAGCTGATGTTAAATGCGCACGAAAGAAAGCCAATGATCCTACATGAATGTTGATTACATATCGCAACCTGACACCCAGTTAGGGAAGGTTCTGTCAGACATGCTCGATGCCGACCCTTCGGCCTCCCGCATTGTCTTTGTTTCCGCTTTCGTGAGCGTTCAGACAATCATGCGCATGAAGCAGCAAGTCCTTCAGTTGAAAAAGCGCGGGGTCATTGTCCGCTTCGTTCTCGGGATTGACCTTGGCGGCACCAGCCAGGAAGTCCTGAAAGAAGTTCTCGGATGGGACATAGATATTCGCATCGTCAAGCACCGCATTCCAGGCCACACTTTTCATCCCAAGCTGTATTTGTTCGAATGGGCCGATCATGCTACGATCATCATTGGATCAAACAACATCACTGACGGAGGATTCTTCGGAAACTACGAGGGCGCAGCGCGTGTCACCTATACACTGCCCGAGGAAGCTGATGCCTTTGGTAATGCATGCAGTCAACTTGGCCGTTTCCTTCAACCAGAAGGCCCTGTGGCGTATCAGCTAACTGACCGGTTTCTCGGCGAATTGATTGCCCGATGTGATCTTCCGACAGAGGCAGAGTCCAGGAAGGGCCGTGATGTTGCCGCTAAAGCCAAGAAGTCCACTACTGAGAAGGGCGAGCCTATCTTCGGCATTGAGGACATTGCTCCCCCGCCACCTCTCCCGGCAGACCTTCTGGATCGCCTTGTGAAGGACGTTCGGGCGCGCCGCACGGCAGCAAAGAAGGCTACCAAGAAGAAGATAGCGAAAAAGAAGGCTGCGGCAGTCTTGCCCATAGACGACCAAGTCAGCGATTCTCTGCTTCCAGCAGCTTTCTACATGACGCTTCCCACGCTACAAGGGGGCAACATTCCCGGAGAAGGACGTATCCCACTGGAAGCGATCGAACTCGCAAAGGAGTTTTGGGGTTGGCCGGATGAATACTCGAAGGAAGTTAGCCCCCGCGCAGGGCATGATCGCGTGTACTGGAACTGGCGGCCCAAATGGAGGATATGGAGCGTCGAAGCTCCTGGTGATGTTGCCACACAAGAAGTGCGCATGTACATGTACGAAAATAGCTCGGACTTTCGCTTCTATGTACGTCCTCTGGTTAACGCTGGGGGCAATCTTGGGGATGTCGTCCGCATACGACGTATTGCCCAACCCGATGCGGAATTCGAATGCGTATTAGCACGGCAGGGGACGCCTGAATACGATGAATGGATTAACTCGTGCACACAAGCTGTCCGCAACAGCACAAGGAGCTTTGGTTACGCCTGATAGCTGTTGCACTTTCGGGAAGCCTTGAGACGGAGCACTACATTCTCGGTGATCGCGTGTTTTATGTGGACTAGGTTCTCCGTCGTCACCGAGATGTCAATACGTTCGATCAGTGTCATGCCGCAACTCACTGCAATGTCCTGTACGAAATCGGTTGTGGCGATTCTTTCGTAATCCCCATCCACACGCATACAGTTGTCGCCGATGACGATCATTGCTTCACCGCCTGGACGAAGCACTTCGACACAGTTTTTCAGAACGGATGCCATGTCATGGAAGAACCGTTGCAAGAGGGCAGGCATGTTTTTCCGCCGAAAGCCGACATCTGCTCTGGAGACGCGGCGATGCAGCTCCTGGAGGTAGTCGCACACACTTTCTGGAAGTCCGATCTCACGATCGTTTATCGTCTTTTCCAACTGGCGCCGCTCTTTTGTTATGATCTCCCTGCTGCCGACGAGGTGTTGCTCAATCGGCCTCCGTGCCGATGAGTTCATTCCAAACAGCATCAGCAACGACAGTCTGTCGGTATCAATGTAAGGGAGCGCCGTAGCGTACGGTGGACTCGTAAGCACAAGGTCAACGGTGTTCCTCGCTAGGCCAAGAGCATCGAGGGTTTTTCTGCTGCGGGAGTCCCCTTCGACAACTCGACTGGGGCGAAACCGGTCAGGGGAATAGCCGCGCACCGACCAGAACTTCTCAACTCGTGCGTATTGAGTGTCGAGGGCATCCAGATACATTTGGAACACATCGGCATCTTGGATGGGCTCTTTCCGCCGACGTATTCTCAAATCAGTTGGGTCTTGTTGTGAAACCTCACGGATGATACTGCTCAAGACCACTTCTAGGAAGTCTCTTATCACCCCCTCACTGACAGATCGAATCGCGGAAAGAAGCCAATTCAGCTTCAAGATGACAGGCGCGGGAAACCACTTCGAAATCTCATCAAGGCAACTCGGGTTGAACTGCCCTCGCTCATCCGCTGGTCTCGCCGGGGCGTCTTCAATCTGACCGACAAGTGTTCCCAGCGCCTCGCGCACGACATCAGGATTTACGTCCAGTATCCCGACCTTAGCCTTGGCGATCTTGGCAGCCACCGGATTCATGTCGCTGCCGAACGTACAAAACCCATTCAGGTAGCCTTCTAGGAGGGTCGTTCCGCTACCACAGAAGGGGTCGAATACGTTCGCACCCGAGGGAAGCGCACACAGGTTTATCAAACCTTTGGCAAGTTGCGGGTAGAATTTCCCCTTATAGGGATGCAAACCATGTGTGACATACTTTGGGTCCTTACGTGCCGATGGTTGGAGTGCGAAGCCGTTCTCGATGATAGCTTGCCATGTGGGATCGGTGTCGAGTGCCGTCATGCCGACTCCATGGGTAAATACGAGCCTACGGGCCTTCGTCACGGCATAAGGATCCAGCTTCAGGCTGAAAGATTCTCCGTTGTGGCCGCTCGTTGAAACGCCGACTACGGACTCGATTTCACGTCCTCTCAGCACGCCTTCATAGGGCCACAGCTTGTATGGGGGAGATGAGAACCACGCTGCAACTTCTTTCGGGGGCTTCCGAATAACAAGGAGCTTCTCTGTTGTGGCCCTCCTTCCCGCGGCCACAAATGAACGTTTTGTCGTGTGGATTTCTCGTTCCACAATGCACACCGTCTCAAAGCCAATCCCTTCTGCGGTTTTACTTAGGGCCTCTGCTGCCGGATAGAGTACATTTTTGTAGATAGCATCACCCACAACAAGCACGGCGTACCTGCCTGGTCTCAAGAGGCTGTGCATCCCGGAAAGACACTGCCGCATCTCCGCCAGGTAGGCGTCAAATCCAGATGACTCCCTCTGATGTCGCAGGTGTGACCCAATCTCGATCTTTCCGAGCTGGCGAGGATCATGACCCAACCAGAGTAGCCGGAAGCGATGATAAAGATGGTAGTCATTGGCGTTGCCGTACGGCGGTGACGTAACAATCAGGTCTACGGAGTCAGGTTTGCGTACGCCATGCCCCAATTCCCGTGTGTCGGCTGTAACAAAAGCACAGACACCATATCGCAGAACCGCCTGAGTTCTGACCACGTTGCGAACGATGGCATCAAGGGCAACAAGAAACCGCTTCAGGGTTTCCCCTTGTGGTATGTCATGTGGCTTGCTCGAATAGCGAGTTTCGGAGTCTTGGAATGAAACCGCGAGGACAATCCGTGAAAGGGCGAGCAACGCCACGTCACGCGCCTTATCGCTTTCCATTCTTGCGATGCGTGACCTGATTAGAGCCAGTTCTCCCCGCGAAGTAATAGGAAACCACTTATCAATGTTTGGGATATCTGGTATGTACCCGGCATGTTCTAGGCATAGTGATTCCTCATCAGGCAAATCGACAACGCGGGTAGTCAACGCGCTACAAATGGCGTGAATATCTTTTGCTACCGTTCGATCCAGGTTGCAGGTTTTCACGCGACCTATCAATGTGCCTACTGCGTTGGCATCTGTGCTTAGCGCCCGTCTTCCTAACCGAACGGCCTCAAGGGCGGTAGTGCCACTACCCCCGAACGGGTCGAGCACCAGTTCTCCGGGAAGAGATAACTGAGCAATACAATTTCCGGGTATTTGCGGGATGAACTTTGCGGGGTACGGATGTAGGTCATGAGTTAGAAATCCGGTGTCGTCGGTAGTGAAAGACCAGTCTATAGACCGTAGGGCATTGGCGACACGTGGGGCACTTCGAAGATCGTCAGGCGAAGCGATCTCATCGTAAGTGGGGAACTCCTCTTCCCCGCGCAGCACATACTTTCCACGTTCCTCGTGAACGTATGAGCCACCACCAAGTTCGATTTCGTATAGGTATCGTCCTGTTCTTGACATACACCCTCCAAGTTCTGGGGAACAGCGTATAATCCCAGAAGTCGGAATGCAAGAAGAATGTTTCGGAAAAAGGAAAGAGATTGACAACCATGTTTCATCGCTATAACTTGCGCCAAGAACTGTCTAAACAATG
The DNA here is from genome assembly GCA_016182435.1 of Lentisphaerota bacterium. Next base: position 10,785 of record JACPGN010000143.1, read on the forward strand.
GAATAAGGTTCCTTCCAAAGTTTCATGAGCCGCAAAAAAAACGCGGGCAAAAAACGCTCTGGACCTTTGTCTTCCTCGGCCTGGTTGGTCGGGCTGGGTATCGCCGACATCACCCCGCCGCTGGGGACGCGCATGTTCGGTTTCGGCACGCGCGATCGCCAGCACGGCTGCACAGGCATTCATGATCCGCTCCAGGTTCGGGCGGTCTATATCGCCGACCGCAAGGAAGCCGTTCTGATTCTATCCTACGACGTCTGTTTTTTCGGCCGGGCGGAAGCCGACCGGATTAAAGGCGCCGTGGGCAGCGCCTTGCCTCTCACTGCGCGCCAAATCCTGATCAATTGCTCGCATACCCACCTGGGGCCGGTCACGGGCAATTGGGGCTATCCTGGATATTTGCCGTTTGAAGATCCGGACTATATTGATGACGTGGTAACGGCCACGGTTCAGGCGGCGCGCGCGGCGCGGGCCGGGGCGCGCGCGGCCACGTGCCGGTTTGGACTGACCAGTTCCGACCTGCCGGTGAGCCGGCGCTATATTGATGAGCGGGGCAAAGCCCAGTTTCTTCCGGCGCCGCAGATTCCGGTTTACAAGACTTTGCCCGTGATAAGTTTCGGCGACCGCGTTACCGGCAAGCCCATCGCCGTCATTTTTGCCGTTGCCTGTCATCCTTCCACGGCCAACGGATTTAAGATTTCGGCCGATTATCCAGGAGTTGCCCGGAAGCTCATTGATCGGAAGCTTGGGCTGCCTGTTTCAGTTTTCCTGCAAAGTTGCGGTGGCGATACCAAGGCCTGTGTTATTGCCGATGGTCCCGCCGCCACGTGGACATCGGGCCGGGCAACGTGGCGAAGGGGAAATTGGAAAGATATCTCCCGCGCTGGCGCCGTGGTGGCCGAAGCAGTTCTGAGTGTTCTGCCCCGATTAAAGCCGGTCAGTCGGCCCAAAGTCCAGTCAATCTTAACGGAGGTCGCCTTGCCGCTGACGGGCATTCCGACCAAAGCCGAATTAGAAGCCATCAAGCGGAAGGATGCCAGTGATATTCGCCGGCTCTGGGCCGCGCGTCAACTTAAGCTGCTGCGCCAGAAAGGCCGTTTGCCGAAGTTTGCGCCAATTTTGGCGCAAGGCCTGCGCCTGGCGGACAACCTTCAGTTGGTGGCCCTCGAAGGCGAAGCGGTTGCCGCCTGGGGGTGGGCGATTGAAAAAGCGTTTCGGAGCGCCACGATCCCCCTGGGCTACAGCAATGGGCAGGGACTCTACCTGCCGGTTGAGCACATGTTGAAAGAGGGCGGATACGAAGTTGAGAGTGTTTGGGAGTATGGATTTGCCGGAAAACAATTCGCCGCCGGTTTTTCGCGCCCGCTTTTCAAGACCTTCCAAGCCTTCCGCCAGGCGCAGGTCCTCGCTTGATCTCCTGCAGTAGCGTTCAAGGTTATTCCCGCGGGGAGTGGGGCAAGCCTTGGACGGCGCGGACTTAAGCCGCGCCCTCCCTGGGATGTATTCCCGCGTAACGCGGGACAAGTGTATGGAGGGCGGACCTCCGTGTCCGCCGCGCATGGAGGCGGCGCGAAGTGCCAGGCTCCGCCAGAGCGCTACGCCCAAGCGAGCCCGGACGGCGCGGACGGAGCCGCGCCCTCCCACCAAGGGGAATAACGCTCGACAAACACCGTGAGCGTATTTATATTTTCCAGGGAAACAAGTTCTAAATAAAAACGGGATTTTTTTCGAAACCATGCGGGTTGTGGCGGTCATTCCAGCGCGGTGGGGTTCCACCCGGTTTCCCGGAAAAAGCCTGGCGCTGATTGCCGGCAAGTCCTTAATCCAGCGCGTGGTCGAGCGCTGCCGGCAGGCTAAGCGCTTAGATGATCTGTTGGTGGCCACCGATGATGAGCGCATTCAACAGGCGGTGGTGAAGCTGGGCGCGCGCGTGGTTATGACGCGCCGCGATCACGCCTCCGGCACCGATCGCGTGGCCGAGGCCTTACAGCACAACCCGGCCGAGCTGGTGGTCAATGTCCAGGGCGACGAGCCGCTCATTGATCCGAACTTGATTGACCGGCTGGTTGCGGTTATGATTTCCGAGTCTGAATGGGATATGACCACGGCGGCCGCGCCGCTGACCGCGGCTGAGGCTAAGAACCCTTCAATTTGCAAGGTCGTGGTGGATGAGAAAGGGCGGGCGCTTTATTTTTCGCGCTCGCCGATCCCTTACATTCGGGAGCGTAATTTTCAGGCGGCCGGAACAATCTACTGGCGGCATATTGGCATTTATGCCTATCGCGCCGCTTTTCTGGCCAGGCTGGCGGCCGCGGAGAGCTGTCTGCTGGAACGAGCGGAGTGCCTGGAGCAGTTGCGGGCCTTGTATCTGGGGGGGCGCATCAAGGTCGAAACAGTTGCGCACTCGAGTCTTGGCGTGGACACGCCGGAAGACGTGGGAAAAGTCGAAGCCGAGCTGCGTTCCGCCAGAGGCGGATCCGCCTACGGAGGAAAAGCGGGGTTAACCTGATGAAGCCACGCGTGGTCCGGGTAGGCAACGTTAAAATCGGCGGAGATAATCCGCTGGCGCTGATTGCGGGCCCTTGTGTCATCGAAAGCCGCAAGCAGTGCCTGGCGCTGGCCGCGCGTCTGGCGCGCCTGGCTGCGTCCGAGCGCATCCCTTTCATTTTCAAGGCCTCGTATGACAAGGCCAACCGTACTGCGCTCTCCTCGTTTCGTGGACCGGGCCTGGTGCGCGGCCTGGAGATCCTCAAGGAGGTCAAGGCCACTTACGGCGTGCCGGTATTGACCGATGTTCATCATGAGACCGAGGTTCCGCTGGCCGCCGGCGTGGCCGACATGCTCCAGTGTCCGGCCTTTCTCTGCCGGCAGACGGATTTGATCCTGGCCTTAGGCCACAGCGGCAAGCCCCTTAACATCAAGAAGGGGCAGTTCTCTGGCCAAGCTGGAAAGCACGGGCAATCGCCAGATTCTGCTGACGGAACGGGGGGTAAGCTTTGGCTATAACAATCTCGTGGCGGACATGCGCAGCCTGGCGCTCATGCGGGAGTTTGGTTATCCGGTGGCGTTCGACGCCACGCATAGCGTGCAGTTGCCGGGTGGCGCGGGTGAGCGCAGCGGGGGGGATGGAGTTCTGGCCGGAACCCTGGCGCGCGGCGCGGTGGCGGCGGGGTGTGATGCGGTCTTTATCGAAACGCATCTTAATCCGGCCGCGGCCTTGTGCGACCGTGATACCCAGATGCCCTTAACGCAGCTAAAAAAATTGTGGCGGTTGCTCGCCAGAATTGATGCGCTGGTGCGGAAAGCGGAAGGCTGAATCGGCTAAGGAATTTAAAAGTTGCCACAAAGATGCACAAAAAGCACAACAAACTTGGTGTGGGCGTGCTTCTTATTTTGGCGGCCGCGGCCGCCGGTCAGGTGCTGAAAGGATTCCGCTATCCGGACTATGATGAAAAGGGCCAGTTGAAATTTGAGATTATGGGCGACGAAGCCCAGGTGCAGCCCGATGGCCTCATTCAAATCCGGAATTTGAAAATGACCTTTTACGAGCAGGGCAAGGTCATAATGCAAATCGTCACGCCACAGTGCCTGTTCGATCGGGTGAAGCGCTCAGCGGTGTCGTCCGCCGAGGTCTTTATGGAACGCAAGGGAATCGAGCTGACCGGCCGCGGCTTTGTTTATGACGCGCAGGCTGGGCGCCTGCAGATTCACAACAACGTGCGCCTGGTTCTGCGTAACCCGATCGAGAGTTCCGCCGAAGAAGGAGGACCGTAAGGATGCGACGGACGGTGCTACGGGCAGGAGTGCTTTCAGCGTTATGCCTTAGCGCTGTTGAGTATGCCTGGCCGACGCCCCAACCACCGGGGGACGCCGACACCAACAGCATTGTCGTCACTTCCACGCGCTTGAGTTTCGAGCAGCAGCAGCACCAGGCCGTCTTTGAGGACAACGTGGTGCTCACCGAGCGTGAGACCAGGATCCTGACCTATCGCTTGAAAGTGTTCTTCCGCGAAGATAATAAGCTGGATCGCCTTGAAGCCGAAGGCGGTGTGGTGATTACCCGTAATGATTTGAAAGCCACGAGTCAAAAAGCCAGCTATGACCTGAAAGAGGGCAGGCTGCAGTTAACGGGCTACCCCCAAGTCGAGCGGGATCAGGATACCTTGACCGGC
>JACPGN010000136.1 GCA_016182435.1 Lentisphaerota bacterium
ATTGTGCGAGAAAATGATCTGGCCGGTTTCCTCGTCCCGTTCAAACATCGGGAAATCAGTGACCCAGCAAAACCGGAAAATCCCCTCATCAATCAGCTTTAGGTCCTGAGCCAGTTTCACGCGCACCTCGGCGGTGATGCGGTTGACCTCGCGCGGCCGGTCGCAGACGAAGAACACCACATCACCGGGTCCAACCCCGCACTCTTTCGCAATAGTCCCCAACTGCTCGGTGGTCAGGAATTTGGCGATGGGACCCTTCACGGCAGCGTCGGTCCAGACCAGGTAGGCCAGGCCTTTAGCGCCCAGCCCCTTGGCATAATCCGTGAGCTTGTCAAAGAAACTCCGCGGCTGGGAGGCAATTTTCCCGACGGGGATCGCGCGCACAATGCCGCCGAGCTCAATGACTGAGCGAAAAGCGTTAAAGCCGGATTCCTTGAAAAGGGCGGTCAGGTCGTGCATTTCGATTGGAATCCGCAGGTCGGGTTTGTCCGTTCCATATTTCAGCAGGGCTTCCGCATAGGGGATGCGCGGGAAAGGCGGAGCGTTAAATGGTTTCCGGGAGAATGTCCGGAATACGCTCTCGAGCATATCCTCCACAACGGCAAAGACATCGTCCTGAGTGGCGAACGCCATTTCGAGGTCCAACTGGTAAAATTCGCCCGGCGAGCGGTCAGCGCGGGCATCCTCATCGCGGAAGCAGGGGGCGATCTGGAAATAGCGGTCAAACCCGGCGACCATCAGCAACTGCTTGAACTGCTGGGGGGCCTGGGGCAAGGCGTAAAACTTTCCGGGATGCACGCGGCTGGGCACCAGGTAGTCGCGCGCGCCCTCCGGGGAACTGCTGGTCAGGATCGGGGTCTGGAATTCCTGGAACCCCATAGAGAGCATACGCTCGCGGATAAAAGCGATCACGCGGGCGCGTTGAACAATGTTGCCGTGGAGCCGCTCCCGGCGCAGGTCCAGGTAGCGGTAGCGCAGGCGCATATCTTCCGGGCCATCTTCAGTAATGTCAACCGGGAAGGGTAGTTGGCTGCAGGGCGAGAGCACCTGGATGGCTTCAGCCACCAGCTCGATTTCCCCCGTGGGAAGCTTGGGGTTGACGGTGTCGCTCGAGCGCGCCACCACGGCGCCGGTGACGGTAATGACGCTTTCCAGGTGCAGACGTTTGCCCAGGTTGAAAAATTCGCGGTCAGGTTGGATGACCACCTGGGTCAATCCGTAATGATCCCGCAGGTCAATAAACAGCAGTTGGCCATGGTCGCGTTTACGGAAAACCCAGCCGGACACTCGCGCGCTCTTGGAAATATCGGTTGCGCGTAATTCACCGCAGGTGTGCGTGCGATAAGGATGCATGGGGAATTTTCGATTTTAGATTGTTGATTGCGGAAGATCGAATTTGAAATTACAAGTTATGCCGCCAAAGACAGCAACTGAAATTCTGGATTCCCGATCTGGTCGGGAATGACAAACAACGTCCACCCATTCTGCCTGTCCCGCGTAGCCTCCGAGTGAAGCGGGGTCATTCCCGCGAAAGCGGGAATCCAGAACGGAATGATCAATGCTTCAATCGTTCAGTCACTGAATCACTCAATCACTGAATTTCTTCCGGTTCGGTGTTGAAAATGCCCATAGTCCGGAATTTATTATAGCGCCGGCGCAGAAGGTCAGCGCGCGGCGCTGTTTTCAGGTCGCGCAGATGGCTCAACCAGCGTTGTTTCAGGGTTGCGGCCATAGCTTGGGGATCGGTATGGGCGCCACCCAGCGGTTCAGGAACAATTTCGTCCACCAGGCCGGCTTTCAACAGGTCCGGGGCGGTCAGTTTCAGCGCCGCGGCGGCCTGGCCGGTGAAGGCCCGGTCTTTCCACAGGATCGCGGCGCAGCCTTCGGGCGAAATTACCGAGTAATAGGCGTGTTCCAGGATCAGGATGCGATCGCCCACGCCGATCCCCAGCGCCCCGCCGCTGCCGCCCTCGCCGATCACGGTGACAATAATGGGCACCGGCAGGAGAAATAATTCCCGGAGATTCGTAGCAATTGCCTCGGCCACATGACGCTCCTCGCTGCCTACGCCGGGATAAGCGCCGGGCGTGTCAATCAGGGTCAAAATGGGGCAGGCGAATTTGGCCGCCAGTTTCATCAAGCGCAGGGCCTTGCGATAGCCTTCCGGATGGGCCATGCCGAAGTTGTGCTCCACGTTGCTTTTAACGTCCCGGCCCTTCTGCGTGCCCAGAATCATGACCGGCTCATTATCAATCCGCGCGAAGCCGCCGATCAGCGCGCGGTCGTCGGCATAATGCCGGTCGCCGTGCAGTTCGACGAAATCCGTGCAGATCGCCGTGACATAGTCCAGGGTATAGGGACGTTGGGGATGGCGCGCCAACTGGACCTTATCCCAGGCCGTCAGGTTCTGGAAAATAGCGCGTTTAGTCTCGACGATTTTTCTTTCCAGTTCCCCCAGTTCGGCGGAGACATCAATGTTCTGCGCGGCGCTGAACGCGCGCAGCTCCTGCAGCTTGTTTTCCAGCTCCACAATCGGAGTTTCAAATGATAACGAATAGGTTGCCATGGGTATAAGTCTAGGAATTTTCCGCCAGAGGCGGATCCGCCTACGGTGGACAATCCTGTGCCCTCTCCCGAGGGAGAGGGAATAACAGTTGCCGCCTTTGGCGGCCTAATTCAATGTCTAGGAATTTCAAAGTTCGGACTGGATTCCCGCTTTCGCGGGAATGACAGATAAAGTCCGCATGGTTGTCATTCCCGATCTAATCGGGAATCCAGAATAGTTGCGTTTTTGCCGCCTAATTTAGTCTCGGTTATCTGGGATCTATTCGGCAATGGCCACGCTCGTGCCAAGGGGCACCAGCAGGAAGAGTTCCTCGACCTCGTTGTTGGCCAGGCGGATGCAACCGGCGCTGGCTTGCTGGCCGATAGTTCCTTCTTCCCAGGTGCCGTGCACTCCGTAACCGCGCGCCGCCGGCGTCGTGCCTGTGGCCGTAAGCGTCATCCAGCGAGTTCCCAGGATGTTTTCCTTGTCGCCGAAGGGAATCATCTTGCCGTCCGGCCGCCACCAGGCCGGCTGTTCGATCTTGTCGGTGATTGTAAATGTTCCGACCGGCGTCGTGCCGAATTTGCCCGTGCCCACGCGGTAGCGCTTGAAAAACCGGTCGTTGACCGAAAGGACCAGGTCGTTCCGGCTCTTGCTGACGGCCAGCGCGAAAGTGCCTTTAAAGACCCGCAACTGGTCGCCGGGGTGCAGCACGTGCCGCTCCAGCGCGTTGCTTTTTTTGATGAGCTCGGCCGTGGTCTTGAAGTTCCGGGCGATGCGCTCGAGGCTGTCGCCGGGCTGAACCAGGTATTCTTCTTTTTCCGGCATGGCCCCCGGCGATAAAAGCAGCTCGATATTGATTTGCCCCAGCAGGGTTTCCAGTGACTCTTTTAACCCCGGGTCCTTGGTCTGCGTCAACAGTTCGTATCCCTTGGCGCGGGCTTCGGCGAGGGACTTGTTGGCATAGAGCGCGCGAATTGTCTGCCAGGAGCGCTGCTGGGTATCCACCTCAGGCTGTGCGGCGGGCGGTCGGGACGGCGCTTGCGCGCCGTGCTTTGAAGAGACCCGCCCGGAACGGCCCAGAACAATGGCGGCAATTCCGGCGGCTATGAGCAGGGCAACCAATAAATAGAGAGGCCGCCCTGAACGGCGTTCCGGGCCCTGAACTGATATATTTGTAAAGTCATCAGCCATATTTAAGATCCTCTGATTAAAAGACTAAAATACCCAGCCCGAGTGCATTAAAGCGCTGCTACGATAACCCAGCG
>JACPGN010000140.1 GCA_016182435.1 Lentisphaerota bacterium
CGGCCGCGGGCAAGACCTTACGCTGGTCGGGCATTTATTAGCGCAATCTGAACCAGCGCGAAACACTTTCCACCGAGCTCAATGTTTTTGCCGATTTTGCGCCGGATTTGCCGCCGGTTTACCGTAAAAGCCCCTTCCTGTTTCTGGCCAATATCGCCCCCGAGCCCCCGCTCCGGGTGCTGGCGCAAATGCGCGCGGCGCGGTTCGTGGCCGCCGATACCATGGATTTATGGATCCACGCGACGCGGCCGGCGCTCTTGAAGGTCATTCGCCAGGTGGATTTGTTCCTGATCAACGATGCCGAGGCCCGGGCTTTGACCGGCGAAGAACACCTGGTGCCGGCGGCGCGGCGCCTCCTGGAGCTTGGGCCCAAGTATGTGATTGTAAAAAAGGGAGAACATGGCAGCATGCTGTTTTCCCGGCGGGGCGTGGTCCTGGTTCCGGCTTATCCCGTGGACCAGGTGCGGGATCCGACCGGCGCCGGGGACGCTTTTGCCGGCGGGGTGATCGGAATGCTCTCTCTCTCTCGGCGGATTACGGGCGCTGTTGTTCGGCGCGCCATGGTCTATGGCACTATTGCCGCGGCCTTCACCGTGGAAGATTTCAGCCTGGAAAAACTGCGCCGCATCCGGCGCGCCGATATCGAAGCGCGCGCGCATCAATTCCGGCGCATGATCCGCTGCTAATTAGCGCTTGATTTTGATAGGAAGCCTGATTACAATATAGCCAATTTGGAAATGTTTATCCGGGCAGACCGGTTCCGAATTAACCAATCATCCATCATTAACCGGAGGTGGCCCATGCGCGCTCGTTGGTCTAACGTCCTGCTCTGTCTTATGCTTGGTCTCGGCCTGGAATTGATGGCATCCGCGGCGCCAGCCCGGCCCAACGCCGCTCAGGAAACAACGCTCCTGGTTGTGCCGGCGCGTTTGCCCATGGTCCAGTTGGCTTTTGACCTGGCCGAATTGCGCCCGGTCGCGGTCTTATCCTATCGCGGCAGCGCGCGGGCGGCGGACCCGCTGTTGTTTTTCTGGGCCGGTGGCGCCTGGCAATATGTCAGCCCCGATGATTTCCGCGAGCGCCGGTTCATCGCCGCCTGGCCGCGCCAGGTCGTCTTGCAGATGGCCGAGCTAATCAACGCCTTGGACGCCGTATTCCATTTCAAGGCGCGCGAATGGCAAAGGCTGGCCCGGCGCTACAACTTGACCATCACGGACGTTAATACGCCCCGCCGAGAATTTAACACCTACGATGTCCCGCGCTCAAAGCTGCCGCTGGCCTCGAAGACCTTCAAGCAGGAAAAAGACGAGCCCGCGCCCGCGGTGCTGATTGAACCGCCCGCGGCGGAAACCGGGAAAACCGCTCCCCGGTCTGCCGACCCCTTGCTGAAATAATATCAGCTCCGCACCTGGCCGGCGCCGTGGATCACGTATTTATAGGTGGTGAGCTCTTCCAGGGCCATCGGTCCGCGCGCATGCAGCTTATCGGTGCTGATGCCGATTTCGGCGCCCAGGCCGAACTCGCCGCCATCGGTGAAACGGGTCGAGGCATTCACATAAACTGCGGCCGAATCTACTTCCTCGGTGAACAGCGTCTGCGCCGCCTCAGAGCCGGTCACGATCGCATCGGAATGGCGTGAACCGTAACGGTTGATGTGCTCCACCGCGGCCTTGACCGAAGGCACAATTCCCACCGTCAGGATCAAATCCAGATATTCTTGGGTCCAATCAGCGGGAGTGGCTGCGCGCATGGTCGGCAGAATCCGCCGCGCGGCCTCATCGCCGCGCAGTTCCACCCCGCGCGCGAGAAGTTTCTCCGCCATGCGCGGCAGGAAAGTTGCGGCAATAGCCTCGTGGATCAGCACTTTTTCAATGGCATTGCAGACGCCCGGCCGCTGGCATTTGGCGTTTTCAATAATGGCCAGGGCCATGTCGGCCTCGGCGCTCTCATCCACAAACACGTGGCACACGCCCTTGTAATGCTTGATCACCGGCACGCGGGCATGCTCGGTCACGGCCTTGATTAAGGCTTCGCCGCCGCGGGGAATAACGAGGTCCACCAGCCCCTCCAGTTGCACCAGCTCGCGGATGGCCTCGTGGTCGGGCGTCTGAATAAACTGGATCGCATTTTCGGGCAAGCCCTTACGGCGCCCGCCGGTGGTCAGGGCCTGGACAATCGCGCCGTTGCAGCGCGCGGCTTCCTTGCCGCCGCGTAAAATGACGGCGTTGGCGGTTTTGAAACAGAGCGCGGCGGCGTCGGCGGTCACGTTGGGCCGCGCTTCGTAAATAATGCCGATGACGCCAATCGGCACGCGCCGTTTGACGATTTCAAGGCCGTTCGGCCTGGTCCAGCGCCGGATGGTGCGCCCGACCGGATCGGGTAGGGCGGCAATTGTGCGCAGACCCTGTGCCATGGCCTCGATCCGCGCGCCGTTCAACTGCAAGCGATCAAGCAGGGCGGCCGAGAATCCCGCCTGGCGCGCCGCTTCCAGGTCGGCCACATTCGCCTCTTGGATGGCCGGGCTATCCTTGATGATTTGCTCGGCCATGGCCAGGAGAATAGAATTCTTGCGCCGGGCGCTTAAACGCGCCAAGCCGCGCGAAGCGGCCAGCGCGCGCTCACCCATCGCTACCATGTCATCGTGCAGAGTCATTGAACGGCCTCTTTTATTTTGATTTAATGCTAAGGAATTTCAATGTTGTAGCCGGGGTCGCCGACCCCGGACCGGCCTCAGCGAGGCCGGCTACAGTTTTTAGTTGCCGAAGGCCTAATTCAATCTGCTCGCCTTTTGACATCTAAGAGCGCCAGGTTGTCGCGGTGGATGACTTCTTCATAATCTGCTGTTTTTAGAATGCCGCCAAGCGCCTGCGTGCGTTGTCCCTGAATCAGGCGGATGTCACGGCTGGAATAGGCGACCA
>JACPGN010000141.1 GCA_016182435.1 Lentisphaerota bacterium
ACGCAACAGCAGAATCGGTTCATTAACCCCCAACTGCCTTAATTCCAGCGCTTCCGCCAGTGTGGCCACTCCCCAGAAGACGATGCCCGCTCCGGATAAGGCTTTGACCACGAGGGCCGCCCCATGGCCGTAGGCATTGGCCTTGACTATCGCGCAGAGAGGCGTACCGCCCGCGGCGGTTTTCAGCACCTCAACGTTATGCCGCAAGGCGGCGAAACTGATGTGGGCTTTAGCTAAGTTTGACATGACACCCGGCATCAAAAATGCTGGATCCAGCGACTAATGGCATCTATAACCTTAATAGTCCACCCATTCAGAACTATCAAAGTGTCGTAGCCAAAGACCGCCAGTAAGGCGCCGACCAGCGCGCGCGTGAAGACGGCGCCGGACAACATAAACAGGTAATAAAACGGATACATGGGAACCACGATGGAAAGCAAGCCATCAAACATATTGTCCCTCAGGGCCAGGCCAATACTGAAAAAATAGGCGCAAGCAATAGCCAGCTTGCCATAATACTTCAACGTTTCGCGAGGCAGGAACGGCCAGTTGCCATAAAATCGGAGATAAGCCAGAGCGCCCGCCAGCGCCAGAAAAACCAGCACGCTCAGCCAGATCTTCCGCTTGTGGACTTGAACCCTGCGGATATCATGCGCGGTAAAGGCTGAACGCGGCGAGGCAATAGTCGGCATAACCGGCAAACCAGGCGCCGGGAGAGGCGTATCCGCCGGAACCGCCTGTTCGGGCGAGCGCAATGACTCGGGCCGTTTCAACCCCAAGCCGATTTTTTCACTCTTCCGTTCCGCGAGCGTCATGATCTGCCCGCAGGCCGGACAGGCCAGCTTGCTTTCCTGGACGTATTCAGAGACGGTTTGAGATTGCCCGCAGGCGGGGCATGTTAGTTGGATATCCGCCATGATAATAGAATATGAATCTAGCCGAGCGCGGCGCCGCTTACTCGGACAGGGTCGGCGCCTGCGACAAGCCGAGAAGCCGCCGGCTTATTTTCTTCGAACGATTCCAGTTTACGACCCGCCGTCGCCCCGGGAGCTATGGCGGGCAGGCCCGGAACCGCCAGAGTGCCGTTATAAAACTCTATGATATGTCCTTTTTCCACCAGCCAGCGCAGGGCTTGCAGAATTGTCCCAACTTCCAGCGCGTCGGGCGCAGCCGTCGGCTGAAGGAGCTTCACCAATTCCTGGCGGGTAATACCCGGATGAGCGTACAAGCATTCCAGCATCCGGCGAAGATCAACAGTAGCCTGCAAATGGTCAATAGCATGCGGTAAAATCGCCGTAATGAAGGTTGCTTTGCCGGAAGCTTTAAAAAAGTGCAACCCTAAGCGCCGGAAGGCCGACTGGATTGATACCGCCATTTTCAGCGGAAACCGGTTTTCCCGGGCCCAAGCCTCGGCAACGGCTTGGCGGACGTCAGGATCCTCTATGTCCTGGCAGGCCACGCCCGGGGTGATAAACCGGCGGGCGCGCCGGATGAAAGCCGGGGCATAATGCTCCCGGAAATGGGCCTCCATCTGGCTGCGCCTTCGGAAAGTCAGCGGCTCGGCGGCGCGCAAGGTCCGATAGACGATTTGGCGACTGGCCTCCTTTTTCCACTGTTCAATCAAGGCCGGGTCAATTTCATTGACAATCTGCCGGCGATAAGCCTCCAAGGTCATGGCGGAAAAGCGGGTGCTGTGCAGTTCGGCAAGGCGTTCATTGAATTCATGGTAATTGGGCGGCCCCAGCAGTTCGCCCGAGAGCGGACAGCGCGCCACCGCCGTGAATGTTCCCTTGGGCGGCTCAACCGTTGTCTCTTCACGGGCATAAAAAAGATCCAGATGTCGGTTCAAGGCATGGGCCACGGTCAGATTGCAATCGAGGAAGACCGCTTGGCAGACGGCGCATTGATAAAGGAAGAGCGCGGCCGTCCCGGCGCCTTCCGGTTCCACCTCATGTTTTACGGCATAAAAATCCGGCTTGCTGATGAACAGGGCGGCCACTTCCAACAGCGGATAAGCCCGACCCGAGCGGCGCAGCCGGGCGGCCAGCGGCTTCAGGCCACGGCTTTCGGGGATAAAAGTTACTTTGACAGGTATTGGCCGCTTGCGCGAACCCTGAGGGCGTTTTCCGGCCGCGG
>JACPGN010000020.1 GCA_016182435.1 Lentisphaerota bacterium
AGGTAAAATCCTCGTCGTACCCTGCCCAAGCCGAGCCCGATATCAGCCATCCGCAGACGATTCCGCACAGCCATCGTTTCTTCATATTGGTCTCATCTATAGTCAGCGCGTTCTGGCCACTGCCGTTATTACACTAGCCATTGCATTCTAATCGTATTTATGCCCGACACAATGAATTTCTTGGGTAATGGGTCAGTTATCGAGGGGGGGTAAATGGCGCGACGCAAGGTCGTGCCCTACGTAGGGCCTCAGCTTGCTGAGGCCATTGGGATCGACGCCCCCCAATAACTGACCGGTTACTTTCTTGTGGTCAGCGTGTTGTTTCCCCGCCGTAAGTGCCTTTTATAGCATTCCCTTGCTGGAGGGAATTCCCGTCTCGCGCGGGTCGCGCTCGGCGGCTTGGCGCAAGGCGCGGGCCAGAGCTTTGAATACCGATTCATAGGCGTGATGCGGCTCGCGGCCGTATAACTGCGCCACGTGCAGATTCATCCGCGCCTGAACTGAGAAGGCCTGTAAAAAATCTTCAATCAGGCTCACATCGAAGTTCATGATTTTACGGCGTTTGTTGGCGACCTGATAGACCAGGTAGGGCCGTCCGCCCAGGTCCACCACTACGCGGCTCAGGGCATCGTCCATGGGAATGACGGCGCACCCGTAACGCCGGATGCCGCGCCGGTCGCCCAGGGCCTGGTCGAGAGCCTGGCCCAGGCATAGCCCCAGGTCCTCTACGGTGTGATGGGCGTCCACAGCCAGGTCGCCGCGGGCGCGCACGCGCAGGTCAATCAGGGCATGCCGGGAAAAAAGTTCCAGCATGTGGTTGAGAAACGGCACGCCGGTAGCCACGTCGTTACGGCCGCGGCCATCCAGGTTCAGCATAACTTCAATCTGCGTTTCGCGCGTGGCGCGCTTAACATGCGCTTTTCTTGGTTTCATAAGCGAAACGGAGTATAGCAGCTTTGAGCGCAGTGGCGAGCGCTTTGTGGTGGAATCAGCCGGCTTTGATTATCCGGCCGGCGGCATTCAGCAGGGCGCGCATCTGCGCATCCGTGCCGATGGTAATGCGCAGGTAATCCTGGGTGCGGTCGCCGGGGAAATGGCGCACCAGGATATTCCGTTCACGCAGGCGGGAATACAGTTCCGCGGCCTTGATCCGCGGCGGCCCCGCTCTGGCCGGGGCAGGCCTGACCCATAAAAAGTTGGTTTGCGAGGGAAACACACGAAAGCCCAGGCGCTTGAGCCCGTTTGCCGTTCGCTCGCGCGTGGCTTTAACGCGTTTCACCAGGTCGCGCAGGTAGGCCTGGTCGGAAAGCGCCGCCAGGGCCAACTCCTGCGTCCAGCGGTTCACGTTATAGGAGTCTTTGATTTTGAACAGGGCTTCAATGAGCGCGCGCGAGCCCACGGCATAGCCCAGGCGCAAGCCGGCCAGGGCATAGGACTTGGAAAGCGTGCGCAAAACCAGAACATTGGCGCGCGTCAGGCCCAAATCCAGGCAATGCCCGCGGGCGAAATCAACATAGGCCTCGTCGAGCACGACGATCCCGCGCAAGTGCGCGCAGAAGGCGCGAATCGCACTCTTCGGATATTGAATGCCGGTCGGCGCGTTGGGCGTGGTCATGAAAAAAAGATTGGCCTGGTAATCTTTCGGCATGGCCCATTCAAAGGCGGGTCCCAACTCAACCGGGCGGGCGCCCACGCCGCGGATTTGCGCCAGCACGGGATAAAGCGAATAGGATGGCCGGAAAAAACCGATGGCGCCATCATCCTCAACAAACGCGCGCGTGCACAATGCGAGCGTTTCATCGGCGCCGTTGCTGACGAATACATTATCGGGCGCGCACTCGTGCAGTTCGGCGATTTTGCGGCGCAAAGCCAGGCAGAGCGGATCGGGATACAAGCGCAAGGTCGCGACGTTCAGGCGTGGCAGCGTTTTCTGGACAGCCGGCGAAGGCGGGTAGGGGCTCTCGTTAGTGTTGAGCTTGATGACCCCGGGATCGGCCGGCTGCTCGCCGGGAGAGTATCCCTGCATGGCCC
>JACPGN010000150.1 GCA_016182435.1 Lentisphaerota bacterium
AATAAGGGCCATAAGCTCGGTTTTGTCGGTGGCACCGACAATCATTGCGGCTGGCCCGTCATCTTATCGGAGTTGGCAACCGCCAAGCGTTTTCCCGAAGATGAAGTTCCGCTTCCCAGCCGGATTTATACGGGAGTGTGGGCGCGAAGCCGCTGTCGCGACGAGGTTTTCCTGGCGTTATCTCTACGGCATACTTGGGCCTGCTGGGACACGCGCGCCATTGTCTGGTTTTCCCTTAACGGTGTTTTGCAAGGCGGGGAATTAAGGGTGAAAAAGGGAAGCGCCCTTAAGGCTTGGATCAAGCTCTCTGTCGAAGCTCCTCTTGAGTTGCTGGAGATAGTCAGCCGCGCCGGGGTTGTGCGCTCGTACAGGAGTTTTGAGGCTGGTCTTGATCTGGAAAAGCGTGTTAACCTGGGCGCGGCGTTGGAGGATTCATATTATTATTTGCGGGCCCGCCAGAAAGATGGAGCGCTGATCTATGCTTCCCCGGTATTTGTAAGTATTGGGTGAAAACCGGCGAATGCCGCTTGTAATCCGGGTAGCAAGCCGCGGTTTTGAAAGGCAACAAAATGGCATTAAAGCGTTCTTCCGCCAAACCGAATGTCCTGATTTTTTGCGTTGATCAAATGCGGGCGGATTATCTCTCCTGCGCCGGTAATCCGGTCGTAAAGACCCCCAACTTGGACAGCTTGGCTTCCCGCGGCGTGATTTTTCAAAGGTCCTATTGCAATAATCCCATCTGCATGCCGGCGCGCGCGACGATGTTTACCGGACTGCTCCCCAGGGACCATGGGCTGCGCACAAACGGGCAATTCATGCGGCCGGACTTGCCGACGCTTCTCGGCGTCCTTGCCGGGGCCGGCTATCGCACGCACGCCGCGGGGAAATTGCACCTGACCCCCTGGGTTCCCAACATTGATCCTCCGGCGCCCGCGCAATATCCGGAATGCCTTCAATATTGGAACGAAGGCATTATAAAAAAATTTCCGGTTCCCTACTATGGCTTTCAAACCGTGGATTTTGTCGGCGGCCATACCACGTATGCCTATGGCGACTATATTCGGTGGTTGTCCGACCAGGGCGGAAAGAGGGAAATGCTTGCCGCCCGCAAAACCCGGAAAACGCCGAGTGCCGCTCCCGGATGCTATCAGATGGCTCTGCCGGAAGAACTGCATTACAACCGGTATATAGCCGATTCGACCATCCGCCTCTTTGAAGAGGTCGCTCAGACTAAAAAACCTTTTTTTGCCTGGTGTTCCTTTCCCGACCCGCATCCGCCGCTGGCCCCGCCGGCGCCATATTACGATATGTATAATCCTAAAGATATGCCCCAGTCCCGTAAGCACTCAGGCGACATGCGCGATCCGCCTCTCGTCTATACCCAAATCCTTGCCGGAGAATTAAGGCAGCAAGGCAATAAAGATGCGCCGGCCGTCGCCGCTAATCACCTGCAAGAAATGATGGCCTTGACCTATGGGATGATAACCCATGTTGACCATGAAATCGGACGGGTCTTAAAAGCCTTGCAGGACCGCGGACTGGCCGATGAGACCATGGTTGTTTTCTTATCCGATCATGGCGATATGATGGGCGACCATGGGCTGATCGGCAAGGGCCCTTTCACTTTCCAAGGCTGCGTAAGAATCCCGACGATTGTCTCCGCTCCCGACCTGAGCGCGGGCAGGTTGTGCCCGGCCCTCATTTCCCAGATTGATCTCCTGCCTTCCATTCTTGACTATTGCGCGATTCCCGCGCCGGGAAGCAATTGGGCAACTAAGGACGGGCTTTTTGCCTGGGGCCAGATTCAGCCCTTATCGGTATATCCGGGTAAAAGCTGGATCAAACTGCTGAAAGGAGAGCTGAGCGCAATTCGCGCAGCCGTGGTGATTGAAGATGATGATCTGCCGACCGGTTACCACCTCCGCTGCCTGGTTACCGAAACCCACCGTTTGACAATCTATCCCGGGACCGGCGACGGCGAGCTATTTGATTTATGCAACGATCCCGATGAATCACATAACCTGTGGTATCGGCCAGAGGCAAATGCCCTCAAGAGCGCTCTTAGCGTCGAACTGCTGCAGGAATACAGCCGGCAGACGCCCTTTTATCCCGTGCCGCCCTGGAATGCGTAAGCTCAAAAAAATCAGCAACTTCCCGCTTGCGCTCTATCGGCGCTTTTGCTTATAGTGTCGCCTCAAGCAATTTTTCCGCCGAGCGTGAAATTCACGGCGGCTGGCGAAGGGAATTCCATATGGCGCGTGTTTGTGAAATCTGCGGCAAGGGCTTGCGCACCGGCAACATTATTACCCGGCGCGGCATGCCCAAAGCCAAGGGTGGCATCGGCCTGCACACGACCGGCATTACCCGCCGGCGCTTTCTGCCCAATCTCCAGAAAATCAGGGTCAGGGAGCATGGCGGCATTGCCATTCGCAAAGTTTGCGCCGCCTGCATCAAGTCCGGCAAAGTGGCCAAGGCCTGATGGCCAGATGACAGACGACAGACGACTGATGACAGACGGCTGATGGATGACCCCTACACGTCTAATCCAATATAAGACTACGCCCACAGCCTATAAGCCTATAGCCTGCAGCCATCTGCCTACAGCCACGCCAGTATTCCCGCCAACGCGGCAAAGAGCAATCCCAGCAGGATTTTGCTCGTTACTACATTTGCCCGGCTCCACTGCAGCAGGCGCGCATTGGTGACGCCGTAATACCCCGCCAGGAAAACCAGCACTTGCGGCGTCACCATAAAAGCGTTGTAAATGACCAGCAGACCCAGCGCCTGTTGGGTGGTTGCCTGTCGGCTTAAATATACAAGCGTCGGCACATAAACCTGCCCGGTGCAGACGCTTTCCAGTAACGTCACCAGGAACCCGATAGCGCAACTGCCGCATAACAGCCAACCTGCCCGCAGTGCTACAACGTTGCAGGCGCGGCGCGCCGAAAGCTGTTTGTGCATGATGGAGTGAATCCGGTTGCGAATCGTTTTCGGCAGTTGCAGCCGCACCAGGCCGGCTTGGCCGGTGCTTCCGAAAGCCCAGGCGTCTTTAAATGAAAGGAGACAAAGAATCACCAGGACGCTGACTGTCAGCCAGCGCAGCGCTTCGCCGGCCAGGGCATAGGCGCTAAGCCCTTGAATGATGTGGAAAACGCCAAAGCCCAGCAGAAAATACGTTATGAAAACTGCGCCGCAGAAGCCAATGCCCACGGCGATTAATTCCCTCCCGCGCTTGCCCGCTACGCTCAGCAAGGTCATGAAGAAAATAAGCGTGGCAAAAGCGCAGGGATTGAGCCCATCAATTAAGCCGGCCAACGCGATGACGGGGATCGTCCAGGTTTCCATGCGCTTGTTAAGAACGGTGTCGCCCGTTGTCCCGCCTTCTGACGTTAAATATTCAACGTTGGGCGTTGGACGTTGGGCGTTGGACGTTTGCTTCTCTTTTCCGCCCTCAGTCTTTGCCAGCACCGCCGCTTCCACGGTCGGGATGAGCTTGGCCTTGATGGCTTGGAGGCCGCCCAGATGCACGGTTTCATCCACATAAACGGCCACGCGCTCCGTGGTCTGCACGCCTGACTTTTCCTGGAGCACTGCCAGCCGCAAATAGTTCGTTGGATTGTAAATGTCATACCGCTTGAGATCCAGATATTCGCCGAGCAGTTCCGTTAAAGACGGAAAAACGTCTTCCTCCAGTTCGCGGCATTCCTCGCAGCCCGGCGTGTAGAAATATTCAACCAGAACCACGGCATGCCGTCCGTCGTCCCGCGCAACGCGGGATAAATCCGTCGCTTGCCACGCGTCCCGCGTGGTCTGTCGTCTGCCGTCTGTCCTCTGGTCGCCGCCGGCGGGAGCTGGCGCTGCACAAATGCCAGCTATACAGAGTGTCATGAATAACGCAGCATAATCTCTTGGTAGGGACGGCTCGCCGAGCCGTCCGCGGCGTCCCGCTCTCAAGAGGTCGGGACGCCCTACCACACAATGCTGCAACATTATTGTCGCCATGTATAAAAGAGCTGGCCAGCAAGATTTCATGGCCGCACGATAGCATAGCGCCTCATCACCGCAAAGCTTGCAAATGCGGCGGCCGCGTGATAACTATCCGGCATGAATGCGCTCGACGGGTGGCAAATTATTCTGGAGATTCTCTCGGCCATCTGGGCAACTCTCTGCGAGATGGCGCCCTATCTGCTGTTCGGGTTCCTGGTGGCGGGCTTGCTCTCGGTGTTTATCAGCCCGGAAAAAGTGGAACAGCATCTGGGCGGCTGGGGTCTGTGGTCGGTCATTAAAGCCTCGTTCTTTGGCGTGCCTTTGCCGCTGTGCTCCTGCGGGGTAACTCCGGTGGCCATCTCCTTGCACCGGCACGGCGCCAGCCACGGCGCCACCACGGCCTTTTTGCTCTCTACCCCGCAAACGGGCGTGGATAGTATCGTGGTTACTTACAGCCTGCTAGGCGGCTTGTTCGCGCTCGTGCGGCCGGTGGCAGCCTTTATCACGGGCGTGGTGGGAGGGTGGCTGGTGGATAGTCTGACCAGTTCTGAACAGGGCCAGGAGGCCGAGATCCCGGTGCCCTGTACGGATGCCTGTTGCGCGCCGGAGTCAAAACAGTCGAACAAATTATGGCGCGTGCTGCATTACGGCTTTGTGACCTTGCCCCGCGACATCGGCAAAGCGCTGGTGGTGGGATTAATTATTGCCGGGGT
>JACPGN010000151.1 GCA_016182435.1 Lentisphaerota bacterium
AAGTCCTCTCCGACGGCGATCCAATAGTAACCGACCGCGTCGCCCCTTTGCGGGATAGTCAGATGCAGAGCGACGGTGGAATCCACACTTCCCTGCGCCACGGCATTCCCGGAGAGCATGCCGTCCTCCGCGTCACGCCACGTGCCTTCCTTATCGGCGACTTCCTTGACGCCAACGGCCCACTGGTCCACTCCCAGCGCCCACGCATTGTCGGACTGACGCGCGCAGTTGATCATGAACCAGCGCTTGCCCTTGTAATGGCAGACGGCCTTTCGCTCCGGCTCATAGTAGACCGAGTCGCCGATGGATGTCCCGCTAATGTGGAAGTCATGCGAGAAGAACAACCGGACCTCCCGCCGCCGGTCGGATTCGTTCTGTACGGTGACCTGCCGGATGTAAAGGTTTTCGTGGAAATCCACCGCATCCTGGCAGACAAGGGACAAACCGAGCGAGGCGTTCCTAAGCGTCACCAGTGTCACTAAGCTGTCGTCGGAATACTTGAGGTCGCGCTGCCAACCGTCTGCGCTGACCCAACTGAACTGACCTTCCACCCACACGCCGAAGCGGAAGGGATGCCCGTCGGTATGGTTCTCCTGGCCGACATGCGGCCAGAAGATATCGCGCAATTGATACAGCCGATCGAAATTTACCAGGAGCGAGCCGTTGCTAACGGGAATGTCGCGGGGCATGTCGCTTATCCTTCCTTCTCGTAGTTAGCGCTGCCATTCACATAAGCGACGAACAAAGTTGCCAGCAAGACATAAACCGCCCATTCCATCGTAGTACCTTCCTTTCACAAATCGTCCTGGCGACGGCGACTTGGCAGGCCTATCTTCTCTGCCAAGCCATCCATTTCGCAAAAAGTTTCTTCATCATCGGCGTGAGCCGCGTGCGATTGTAGGCGTCGGCCACACGTTTGACGGCCTCCGCCTGTGTCGGATAGGGGTGGATCACGCCGGAGAGGGCCTTAAGCCCGGCTTTGGCCGCCATCGCCACGGAGATTTCGCCGATCATCTCGCCGGCGTGCGTTGAAACGATGGTCGCTCCGAGAATCCGGTCGGAACCCTTGCGGACGAGGATTTTAATGAAGCCTTCCGTCTCGCTGTCCGTTTGCGCTCGATCAACGGCGCTCATATCAACCTTGAAGGTGTCGGTCGCGATGCCACGTTCTTTCGCGTCGGCTTCGTACAAGCCGACGTGGGCAACTTCCGGGTCGGTGTAGGTACACCAGGGCATATTGAGGTTGCTTAGTTTCACGTGCCCCCAGAAGAGCGTGTTCTGGATGACGATGCGCGCGGCGGCATCGGCGGCATGGGTGAACTTCCAGGCCATACAGACATCGCCGGCAGCGTAGATGCGCGGATTGGTGGTTTGCAGGCAGACGTTGACTTTCACGCCCTGCCGCGGGTCATACTCCACGCCCCCGGCCTCCAGATTCAGCCCTTCGACATTCGGAGCGCGGCCCGCGCCGATGAGGATCTCGTCGCCCTGGATCGTTTGCTCCTTACCGTCAAGCTGCACGACAACCTCCTTGCCGAAACTCGTCTTCCGGGCGCGTTTTACCTTGGCGTTGAGCAGCACGCGAATGCCATCGCGCTCGAAGACCCCGGCCAGAAGGGCGGAAGCATCCGGGTCCTCCTTCGGCAGGAATCGGGTATGCTGGACAATGGTGACCTCCGAGCCGAACCGGCGGAATGCCTGCGCCAATTCGCAACCGATCGGGCCACCGCCGATGACGATGAGACGTTTGGGCAGTTCGGTCAGGTTGAAGATAGTCTCGTTCGTGCGGAACCCAGTCTCGGCAAGGCCCTCCTCTCGCGGATGCACGGCGCGGGCGCCGGTCGCGATGACGGCCTTCTTGAAGCGGAGTTGCTGACCCCCGACCTCGACGGTGTCGGGGCCGGAAAATCTGGCCTCGCCGATGAACACCGCGACGCCCAATTCATCCCGGTAGCGCTTGGCCGAGTCGTGGTAGCTGATCTCGGAGCGAATGCGGCGCAGACGCTCCATGACCTTCGGAAAATCGTCAGGGGTCGCGCCAGTGGGCGAGAGCCCAAACCGGTCGGCCTGCCGCATTTCGGCGGCCAGGCGTGAGGACCGGATAAGGGACTTGGAGGGCACACAGCCGACGTTCAGGCAGTCGCCGCCCATGAGGTGCCGCTCCACAAGCGCCACTTTGGCGCCCAGTCCGGCGGCGCCGGCGGCCGTGATCAGCCCGGCGGTGCCGGCGCCCAGAACAACCAGATTGTAAGTCGGCTGCGGCGTTGGGTTGACCCAGTCCAAGGGATGCACGTTGGCGAGCAAGATCTTGTTGCTTTCGTCGAGCGGGGTGATAACAAAACGCCAGGATGGTTCAGTCATGGTTTGTCTCCCGCTGTCAAATCAACTGCCCTCCGTATGGCCGGTTTCCTTATTTTAGCCGGCACAGCAGCTCAGCTTGTTCACGTCTTTGCTGAAGGCCAGCGCCGCCAGTTTTACGCCTTCGCTCAAGGTCAGGTAGGGGTGGAAGCACGCGGTCAAATCGCGCACCGGAATCCCGAACTTGATGGCCAGGCAGATTTCCATCAGCAACTCGGCGCCTTCGGGGGCCAGGATGCGCGCGCCGACGAGCCGATCGGTCTTTCGATCACGAATCAATTTGATGAAACCCCGCGTGTCACGCGCCGCCAGCGAGCGTGGCACGTGGGCCAGTGGCAAAGTGGCCATTTCCGCTTCTATTCCCTGTGTCTTCGCCTGTGTTTCGTCAAAGCCCACACCCGCCACTTGCGGGTCGGTGAAAATGACCCACGGTAAGGCGGTGTAATCGCGTTGGCGACGCGCACCCGTCAGACCATTCTCAGCCGCGAGATTGCCTTCGTAGGCGGCGGCATAGACAAACATGTTATCGCCGAGCACATCGCCGGCGGCGTAGATGCCGGGCACGCTGGTCTGGAGCATATCATCCACCGCGATCCCGCCGCGCGCGTTGATTTTAACGCCGACAGTTTCCAGTCCCATATTTTCAACGTTGGGCGCGCGCCCGGTGGCGACCAACAGGTGCGTGGCGCGAAAGGTGCGCGGCTGTCCATGAACATCGGCTTCAACCACGACACCCTCTTTGTCCTGCGTTACCCCTCTGGTGCTGACGCCAGTGACAACCTCCAAACCTTCTTCCCGCAGAAAACCGGCCAGGGCATCGGTAAGGTCCGGCGTTTCATCCGGCAGGATGCGGTCGGAACGTTGCAGAACCGTCACGCGGCTGCCGAAACGGGCGAACATCTGCGCGCATTCCAACGCGATGTAACGACCGCCCAGGACGAGCAACGATTCCGGCAGAGTTTCCAGCTCAAACGCCGTTTCGTTGGTCAGGTAGTGGACGGTGTCCAAACCGCGAATCGGCGGCACACTGGACCGCGCTCCCGTGGCAATGAGCACCACATCCGCCTTAAATTGTTCCGTCTCGGTCGCGACGGTTTCGGCGTTCAGCAGCCGTCCGCGGCCTTTGACGAACGTGATGCGCTCGTTATCGCCAATGACATCGGCGTACTTGGCCTGGCGCAATTCCTGAACGAGTGCGCGCTTCTGCGCGATGACCGCTTTGAAGTCGAGCAATTTCCCTGTCGTCGCGATCCCTGTAAAGGGCCGCGGATGAGCCGCGCGGCGCAGGACTTCCGCGCCGCGAATCAGCGTCTTGGACGGCACACAGCCGACATTGACACACGTCCCGCCCATCGGCAGACCATCGTTGATGATGATGGCGCGCGCGCCCAAGTCGGCCGCTTTGAGCGAAGCTGAGAACGCCGCGCTTCCCCCGCCGATAATGACCAGCGTTCTGCCTTCGGCCGAGCGAATCGGTGCAGGAGTGGCTGGGACAGCCCGTTCATGACGGCTCGTTGTGCAGCAGTCTGATTTCTTCATGGCGTTTCATTCCAGACCACGGGTTCGGCTTTGAATCCCGTTTCATCAATCGCGGCGATGATATCTTGCGGTGTAAGTTTCGTTGCGTCGTATCTCACTGCGGCTTCCTTGGTGTCGTAGCTTACTTCGGCGGTCACGACGCCCTTCTGTTTTCGTAGCTTCATCTGAATGCCGGCGGCACAGGCCGCGCAATCCATGCTTGGGATTTTCACTTTCAACACGGCGCTGTTCCCCTCGGCGACAGTGGCGAGCGGCGCGGGTGTCGGGGCCGACCGCAGAAGCGCCGATGAGAGGCGGGGAAAGGCCGCCATGATCAAAACGACAGCAGTAGCCAGCCACAAAACCACCTTGTTCCATTTCGCAACCGGCTTGGTCGCACAGGCCGCGCCTTCTGCGCATGCGGTTTTCGGCTTGCGATAGGCCAGATACCAGGCCAAGGCGAGCAAGACGAACGTCACGCCCAGAAACACAGGCCGCCACTTTTGAAATACGGCCGAGGCGGCAAAACCGCCGGCCCCCAAAACCACCGCAACGAGCGGCCCGATGCAACATAAGGAAGCCGTGATGGCGGCGAGAATACTGCCACCTAATGTTGCCCTTTGCGCGACTTTTGATTTATCCATTTTCAGACCCCGTTTCCTTTTGCAGTGGGACGCATGCGTTGGCTCAACGCCTCGCGCGCGATCCGGGTCACATACACGGTCACGGCCACCGTCGCCAGCAGGCCGACGGCATAGAGCGCCCACTGGGCCGGGGTACGGGCATGTCCGCCTGAACCGCCGCCCAGAGTGGCGAGGCTCCCGGCCAGCGAGCCGAGATACACGTACATGATCGTGCCCGGCATCATGCCGATCCACGACGCCAGCACGTACTGGCCCAGCGGAACACGGGTGACACCGAAGGCGTAGTTTAAGAGATTGAACGGAAAGATCGGAGCGAGCCGGGTCAACCCTACTATGCGCCAGCCTTCGCGGCCAATGGCGTCATCAATCGCCGTGAACTTGGCGTTGCCCGCGATCTTGCCGCTGATCCAACTGCGGGCGAGATAGCGGCCCGCGAGGAAAGCGACCGTGGCGCCCAGCGTGGACGCCACCGATACAATGATTGAGCCCTTCGCGACGCCGAACACTACTCCAGCCCCCAGCGTGAGGATCGAACCGGGCAGGAACAGCACGCAGGCCAGAACGTAGAGGGCCACGAATAATCCGACGCCGATCCAGCCGAGTTGCTGAACCCATTCGAGCGCGTCGCGCAGACGCGCGGGTGCGTCCACGGCCTTGCCGAGCGCGATCAACAAGCCAATTATGATCACTGCCGCAACCGGCTTCACCCAGCCGCGCGCGTTTCCGTTCTTATTGTTTGTCATGGTTTCTTCCCGGTTTCCGAATTTCAATGTGAGCGACATAGGATGTAGACGCTCCGCCGGTATTGTCGGAGTCGTTCATGATGGCCAACGCGGCCAACCGCGGCGGCTCTCCCCCGAAGAAACGGCGATAATCTTCCACGACGTTGACCGCCTCGTCAACCCATTCGCCGACGCGCTCCGGACCGGCCTGAAGCGGCACCATGACGGATTGGTCGGTGTAGGGACTTGGATAGGCTTTGCCCTTTTCGCCCGAACCGGCCCACACATAGTTGAGCGCGCCCAGCGGCGGGTATTCGCCGTAGACGGCCTTGGCCAGAGCGTACTTCACGCGCGTAGCGAGGGCTGCGCGCGCCGGATCGTAGAGAAACATCACATAAAGACGGATCGGGTAATCGTCGCCCTCCTTCGCGCGGAAATCCGCCTGTTCGTAGACGCGGTCTGTTTTCCACCGCCACGTAACCATCGGAAAGCGCTGAACGTCAAAGGCATTGGTCAGCATGATGCCCGAGGCCGAGGCTCGGCTGGAGGCAACCAGCAGGTGATTTGTTCCTTCCTTGCGCACAGTATAGGTCGAGTGCTTTTCGATCTTGGGAAACGACAGCGATTTCCACCGATCCAGATTCTCGAACGTCTCGCGTAGCCAGACATTCTCCTGCCCATAGGCCGCGCTAACCAGGAGCGGCATCAGCCAAGCGATCATGAAATGGCGTATTCTCATCCTTGCGCCGAAGATCACCAGAACACAGGGGGACTCAGCTGAGCGCAGTGAATTGTGCATGGTCATAGTCAGCATCCAATGTTCGACTTGATTCTGGCGTCCAAGGAGGCCTGGTCCGCCGTAAACGCTTGAAACGCGCTGAGATTCATCAATGCGTCCAGACCGATATCGCCGGCGGCCAGGCGATCCTTCCAGTGTTCGTAAACCGGTATCTTTCCATCCGTTGCGGCGGTTTGAATGTCCGTGCG
>JACPGN010000148.1 GCA_016182435.1 Lentisphaerota bacterium
ACCTGTTCAATGGCGGCGCGGATATCGCGCTCCTGGACACGGCTGAATAGCCTGGCGTTCTGCTCGTTCTGGTCCACCTGGGTTAATACCTCGTGCAACTCGGCCACGCTGACGGGTTTATGCGCGGCAAAGAGTAACCCGCCCACAACCTGCTTGAGCTCAGGCGGGGCCTGGTCGTCGGCCGCTTGCTGGGTCGTTGGCGTCATTCATCCTCCATCGTCCCGCGCAACGCGGGATAAATCTGTCGCTTGCCACGCGTCCCGCGTGGTCCGTCATCCGTCGTCTGTCCTCTGTCGTCCGTCGTCTGTCATCCCTGCTTCGCCCTTTGGGCTTCGCAGGGCAGGCTGTTGTCCGCCAGGCTCCGCCGGAGCGCTTCGCCCAGGCGAGCCGTCCGTCCTCTGTTCAGCCGCCTCCGCTCGCGCAATCACAATCTCGCCGAAGGCGGCCGACTGCCGGGCTACCACCTGGCGCAGGCGGATCAGCTCCAGTAGCGCCAGGAAGGTGAAAATGATTTCATGGCGCGTGCTGAGCGGCCGGAATAAGCTGGTGAACACCACCTGGGTCTGGTCGCGCAAGCGCCCGAGGATGGCTTCGATCCCGTCGGCCACGGTGAAGCGCTCGGCCATGATTTCGCCGGCCTCATCCACCTTAATGCGTTTAAGCGTCTCGTTAAAGGCCGCAATCAGGTCGAAAATCGTTACGTCTTCCAACCCGACGCCCGGAGACTTCAGTCCGGCGGAAATCTCTTCGGCATTGCGCAGAAACATGTTGCTGGAGCGCGCTTCCATCTCTTGCAGGTTTGACGCGGCGTCCTTGAATTTCTTGTACTCGATCAGTTGGCGGATGAGTTCCCAGCGCGGGTCATCCTCTTCGGGTTCCAGTTCGGGCCGCTCCTCCGGCGGCAGGAGCATGCGGCTCTTGATCATCATCAGCGTGGCCGCCATCACCAGAAATTCGCCGGCAATGTCGAAATCCAGCATGCGCATCAGGTTGAGGTATTCCATGTACTGGCGCGTGATCAGCTCGATGGGAATGTCGTAGATATCCACCTCGTCCTTTTTGATGAGGTAGAGCAGGAGATCGAGCGGGCCTTCGAACACTTCCAGCTTGACTTTATATTCTTCCTGAATCGGCATGTTGCCCTTATTTCAATGCGGACATAGGCTGTAACCCTAAGAAAAGCTCCTCCTCAGGCGGATCCGCCTATGGTGGAAACCACGGATTACACTGCCTGCCCGAGCGCTGGCCAGGGATTTCACGGATGCTGAATTTGTAATTCTACATTCTTCATTCTGCATTTCTGGTCTACTCCACGCCCACGGCGGCCCGCGCGGCCTTCAAGGTTTTGCTGATCTCCGAGCGCGCGCGCGCCGCGCCGCGCTGGAGAATACGTTCGACTTGCGGCGGGTCCTTAACCAGGTCTTCCCGCCGGCGCCGAAATGGTTCAAAGACGTTCTGGAATTGCTCATAGACCGCCTGCTTGACTTCGCCATAGCCCAGGCCGCCGGCGCGGTAACGCGCAGCCATGGCCTCGCGTTCCTGTTCCGTGGCAAACAGGGCGTAAAGCGCAAAGACGTTGCAGGCGGCCGGGTCCTTGGGGTCCGCCACCGTCTTGCTGTCGGTCACAATGCGCTGGATAGCTTTGCGCGTGTCCGCCGGCGAGGCGAATAATTCAATTGCGTTGTTATAGGACTTGGACATTTTGCGGCCATCCAGCCCGGGGACTACCGCCACCGCTTCGCGGATCACGGCCTTAGGGACCTTGAAGGTTTCGCCGAATTTCTGGTTGAACTTGAGGGCGATATCGCGGGTGACTTCGACATGCTGTTTCTGGTCCTGGCCGACGGGTACAATATCGGCCTGCACGGCCAGGATATCGGCGGCCATCAGGACCGGGTAAGCAAAGAGCCCGTGATTGGCCGCCAGGCCCTTGGCCACCTTGTCCTTGTAGGAATGGCAGCGCTCCAGGAGCTCTGACGGTAAAAAACGGTTCGCTCGGGGTCAAGGCCGCAGGCCAGAAAATCCAGGGCTACGTCCCGCGTAAACGCGCGCAAGGCCGCGGCTTCGGCGATTGAGGTCAGCGCGTGATAATTGGCGATAAACAAAAAGGTCTCAGCCTTTTCCTGGAGCTCCAGAACCGGCTTCATCATGCCGAAATAATTGCCCAGATGCAATTTGCCGGAAGGCTGGATGCCGGATAATGCTCTCATTATGGATTAGGCGCTCGGCGCATTATTCAGTCCCGCGGGCTCTTGTTCGGGGCTGGTTAAACCGAAGGACAGCATAATGAAATCGGCGGCGGGATACAAAGGGAAAATTCTATCCAATAAAATAACGAATTGACTCAAGATAAAAGACACCTAAGCAGGAGGT
>JACPGN010000145.1 GCA_016182435.1 Lentisphaerota bacterium
GCAGAAGCATGGCGGGTTGACGCAGCGGGAGATCGCTGGAATACTGGGGCTGAAGACGGGCTCGGCGGTCAGTGTGCAGCTCCGGCTATTCAAGGTCGAATGGATGGGGCAGCGCGATTGTTCTCGCGCTCTGGCTCGAATCGAAAGGCGTCTGGCCTGTTAATTACTGATTCAAGGGCTGACCCCCATACCCGGACCCCCATACCCGCGGACCCCAAAACCCGCGACCCCAAAACCCGCCGTGAAAGCGCCCTGTGCGCCTTGTTCGTTTCCAACGATTTGTCAGCGATTTATTCTTGAGTGTTGTATATCAAAACTTGAGTAGATATATATCCAATTACCCCATTCACAGGGATATTCCCGGATTTTGTAAAATCCCCCTTGATGGACAATAACATCATTGCAGACAGGATTTTTATATATTAGAATTACTTCCCTCCGAAATCTGCGAATGGATTGAATTATATTATCAATAACCGTTAACATGACGACGCAAGGAAAGGGATTGTAAAAATATACAAAGTTATAGGCGTCATAATCTGTAAATGTAGAAGCATCACCAACAAATATATCACTTCTATTTATCTTTAATCTTCCAAAGTTTCTTGCGGCGATAGCGGCTATATGTTCCGATAATTCCAAACCATCAACTCTTGCAAATGGGAACTTCAGCATAGTTCGCATTGCGCTGCCTTTTCCACAGCCAATATCAATGATCAAATCTTTCTTGGTAATGCTGAGGTCACTTAAAACATTTGCAAGATATCTATTGCCGGATGAAGAAGATAGATGCGCATAATTTGGATCAAGGCCAACCTCCTCGGGCTGGATAACTGATATGAAATCCAACCCATGATATCTATCTATTAATATCCAGCATTTACGTATCAGATTGCTCAAGGTGAATGATTTGAGAGATGGCATATCTAAACCTCTCATGCATCAAGGGCGCCGGCTTATCCGGGCGTATGTCTTAGATCAGGGGACTGTATGAGAACAGAATGGGTTGATCAATAATCAATCTGCCCCACAAGTGTCGGGGGGCGCATGCTTTGCGGACGAAATTCCATGAAT
Organism: Lentisphaerota bacterium; assembly: GCA_016182435.1. The sequence goes on from JACPGN010000145.1 coordinate 1,075, forward strand.
ATCCTGCTGATCCAGTCCCACGATACGGGGCGCTATATCCAGCCCTACGGCCATGCCGTCGCCACGTCCAACCTCCAGCGGCTGGCGGAGCAGGGCGTGATTTTCCGCCAGGCCTTCTGCGCCGCGCCCACCTGCAGTCCCAGCCGCGCGGCCATGGAGACCGGCCAGTGGGCGCACAGTTGCGGTATGCTGGGGCTGTCCCACTGCGGATTCGCCCTTGATGACTTCCGTAAGCACTGGGTCCACACCCTGCGGCAGAACGGTTACTATTGCGCCTTGTCCGGCGTCCAGCACGTGGACGGCCCATCGGCCGATATCGCGTCCTACGGCCGTAACCTGGGCTACGATGTCATCCTAAATCGGGCCGATATGCGCGACGCATGGGACGATCTCGCCGCTGAGTTCCGCGCCGCCGAGTTTCTGCGGCGTAGTCCGCGCGAGCCGTTCTTCCTCTCCGTCGGTTTTATCCACACCCATCAGCCCTATGGCCGACCGGGACCGGACGATCCGCCCGCGCACGTCCTCCCGCCTCCTTTCTTGCCGGACACCCCGGAAGTCCGCTCCGAGATTGCCGGATTTCACACGGCCGCGCGGCAGATGGATAAGCGCATCGGCGTAGTGCTCGACGCGCTGCAGATCGCCGCACTCGAAGCCCGGACGCTCGTCATCTACACGACGGACCACGGACTCGGCCTGCCCGGGGCCAAGTGCACGCTCACCGACCAGGGCCTCGGCGTGGCACTGCTCATGCGCGGACCGGCCGGCACCGGCCTGTGTGGCGGACGGGCCTGCGACGCGTTGATCTCGCACGTAGATCTTTTTCCGACGCTCTGCGAGCTGCTCGGCATTCCGCCTCCAGCGCACCTGCAAGGGCGCTCGTTCTTACCGGTCTTGCGGGGCGAGATGCCGGAGATTCGCGAGGAACTGTTCGGCGAAGTCACCTACCATGCCGCCTACCAGCCCATGCGCTGCGTGCGCACGCGGCGCTGGAAGTATATCCGCCAGTTCGCGGACCGCGATCGGCCGGTCCTCCCGAACTGCGACGGGAAGGAAAGCAAGGCGTTTCTGCTCACCCACGGTTTGGCGGAGCGTCCGGTGCCGCGCGAGCAGTTGTTCGATCTGTTCCATGATCCGATGGAACGGGAGAATCTGGCGGACCATTCGGCGCATGCGGCGATGCTGGCCGACCTGCGCGGCCGGCTCGGCCGCTGGATGCGCGAAACGCGCGACCCCTTGCTCGATGGGCCCGTGCCGCTCCCGCCCGAGGGTTTCGCCAACTCGCCCGATCAGCAGTCGAGCCACGACCCGCTGATGGTATTCGGGGCGGCCATCAAGGAGCGGCCCGTGAAGCGGGCGTGAGTTTCTGAGCTTCCCGAGATAAGCCCTATCCAATAGACATTAAGATTGCGCGGGCTATCTTTTCGTTGAGATCAAGGACGCGTCCCAGCGTGCTGCTCATTTCCTGGCGAGCATTAACGGCGATTGGGCCGGAGCCGAGCGCAGCAGTTCGATCTTCCGGAATCCGGCGGAGCGCAGCCATTTTTGATATTCGCCAAAGGTGAAGACGTCGCCTTCCCTGGTATTCAGCAGCATGTTCAGCGCGAACATGAGCGGCATGACCGGACCAGTGCGCCGGTTGTTGGGCAGGAAATCGGCGATGAGCACCTGGCCATCCTTTCTTAGGGCGGCATAAGATTTGCGGAGAAGTCTTATCGTATTTGCCCGGCCAATGCTGTGGCAAATGTGACCGAGGATAATCAGGTCGTGCTGCTGCTTGCCAAAATCCAAGCGCCGGAGATCACCGGAGAGATACTTGAAGTGATGCCCAACCCCGAATTTCCCGGCATAGGCTCTGGCAACCTTGAGTACCGCGGGAAAGTCCAGGGCCGTTACCGTCGCGCTCCTGAACTCCTGCGCAAAAGCAATACTCCAGACACCAGAGCCGGCGGCGATATCGAGGA
>JACPGN010000152.1 GCA_016182435.1 Lentisphaerota bacterium
AATGCGTTTCCAACCTACGGCGACGCCGGCTGGGGCACCCATGATCGTCTGCCGACGATCCAGGCCATGGCGCATTGCCTGCCGGAGTTTGCCAAGGACCCCCTGCTGGGCGTGGACCGCGCGAAGTCCTACCTGCTGAAGTCCTCTGGCTTCGCCATCATGCGTAACGGCAATGAGCGCAAGTCGTCCTATGTCAACATCAGCTTCGGCGCCTTCGCCGGCTGGCATTCGCACTGGGACCTGCTGAGCCTGAATTTCTGGTCGCAGGGTGCGCCGCTCCTGGAGGAGCTCTGCCGGTTCGGTCCCTATTCCAATCCCCTCGATCAGATGTTTCGCGCGCCGGAAAGCCATAATCTCATGCTCATTGACGGCATGATCTATGACTCGCGCCTGGTGGCCGGCCGTGACGTGCAATGGTTTTCCAACGAGATGATTGACTATTTTTCGGCCTACCATCGCGCTTATCGGTTCTTCGTGTACGGACGCGACGCCTCGCCGGTCTCGCCCAACATCGAGGCCAAGGTGCGCCGCACGATAGTGCTGGTGAAGGATCCGGGCTACGTGGTGGTGCTGGATTCGGTGGAGAACATCAACGCGCCGAATTTCAACGACGCCATCTCGCAATACTGGCATTCGCCCAGACCCTTTCGCGTCGTGGGCCCGGGCCGGGTGCGCACCGAAGGGAACCAAGCCTGCCTGCTGGTCTATGGCCAGACCGAAAGTCTGCACCGCCTTGACACCGGCATAGATTTTGCCGGCAAAGAAATCGCGCATCTTGGCCATGGTTATGAGCGCTATAACTTGCGCGCCCGCCGCTGGCTGCCCTTGAACCACTTGGGTATCAGCGGATTCACCACCGTGCTCTATCCCTTCACCGGCCGCATGCCCTCCGTCACGCTGCGTTCGCTCCCGAGTACGAACGGCGCGCCTTGGAAGACCGAGGCCATCGAGGTCAGTGGTCCGCACGGCCGCGACCGGATCGTCCTCAACCCGGAATGCCATAAAGGTTTTGCCGTCCAGGGCCGGCCGGTAACAGCGCAAGCGCTTGCCGCGCTGGGCAACCGCCGGGGCGAATGCTTAGTCAATGCCCAACAGGTAGTCCCGTGAAAGAAACAGGTATATGACTTCACGGGAAAATCTATGCGCGGCGCTGGACTTCGAGCAACCCGCCTGGATTCCATTTACCGTCAACCAGGAGTTCGTCACGGATGACCCGGCCTGGGAGCAGCTCTTCGCGGCGGGACTGAGTCCGATCCCGTACGTCGGCGCTGTGCGCGAAGAGACGCATGAGGTCGAACGGATCGAAGCGCAGGTTACCTGGCAGGGACAACCCGCCCGGCGCACAACGCTGCGCACGCCAGTGGGCGAGCTCCGCCAAGTGGAAGTTGCCGGCTGGGTGCAGGAGTATTTCCTCAAGACCCCGTCGGATTACCGCGTCATGGAGTTTATCGTCCGCCACACCCAGCTTACTTTCGATCCGACTCCATTTCATACGTGGGAGCAACGCGTCGGCCAGCACGGGCTGACGCTGGTCGGTATTGGCCGCACTCCCATGCAGACGATCCTGGTTGATTACGCCGGCCTGGAAAACTTCTCGTGCCACATGGCGGACGCCTTCCCGGAATTATTTGCTTTAGCCGAGGCCCTGGAAGAGCAGCTCTTGGAGCGCTGCCGTTTGGCGGCCACGGGCCCGTGGCGCTATATCAGCCTGCTGGAAAACTTTACGGCGGAAACCTGGGGCGCGGCGCGCTTCCGGCGCTTTCATCTGCCCATCTACGCAAAGATTCTGCCGATTTTTCAGGCGGCGCTCATGCGCGTCTTTCCGCACATGGACGGCCGCTTGGCCGGCGTGGCGCGCCTGTTGGCCGAAACGCCGTTTGCCGGCATCGAGTCGTTGACCGAGCCGCCGGAAGGAGATTTGTCATGGGCCCAAGCCCGCGCCCTGTTGACCGGCAAGGTGATCTGGGCTAATATCAATGTCGGCTGTTACACGCTTCCGCCGGACGACCTGCGACAATGGCTTCGCGAGCGGGTAGGGGCGGCGGCGCCAGATGGCCGCGGCCTGCTCCTGGAGATATCAGAGGACTTGCCGGCCAACTGGCGGGAAGCGATTCCGATCGTCTTGGATGCGTTACAGGCAATCGGGAGAAGGGCATGAACCGGCTGAAGATTGTTTTGGGCGAACCGCTGACCGTGGCGGTAAGCGCGCCCGGCGAACGACGCTGGGGACATCATCAGTTTCCCCATATTTACTCTCTGGAAGACGGCCGCTTGGCCGTCACGTATCAGATTGAAGCTGATAGCGCAATTACTAAAGGGCTGCCGATGCCTCTGTGCGTGTCCGCCGACGGCGGGCAAACCTGGCAA
>JACPGN010000154.1 GCA_016182435.1 Lentisphaerota bacterium
CCCCGACCAGGCCTACGATTACGCCGTGCTCAGCCAGACCTTGCAGGTGGTGCGTAAGCCGCGCCTGGTGCTCAACGAAATGCTGCGCGTGGCGCGCGAGGGGATTGTGAGTTTTCCCAATTTCGGTTATTGGCGCCATCGCGTGCGCTTGAGCGTTAAGGGGCGGATGCCGCTATCCGATACGCTCTCTTTCGAGTGGTACGATACGCCCAATATTCACCTGTTCGCCCTTAATGATTTTCGGTCGCTCTGCCGCAAGGATCATATCCGGATTGTGGATATCGCATGTATTCCGCGCGGCTGGGGCGACGCGGCCTTGTTGCGCCTGGGCTGGCGCAACTTGGGAGCCGACCGGGTTCTGATTCGAATTGCCCGGGAATGAAAGCTGATGAAGTCTTGTTATGTTTATATTCTGGCCAGCAAACGGAATGGCACACTTTATATTGGGATTACCAATAGCTTGATAAGACGAGTTTATGAACATAAAAATGGTCTGACTGAAGGTTTTACTAAAACATACAAGGTTCATAATCTTGTTTTCTATGAACGTTTTGATGATGTGAAATCCGCTATTCGATATGAGAAGAAGCTGAAGAAATGGAATAGGAAATGGAAAATTGAGTTGATAGAAAAGGACAATCCGGAATGGAAAGATTTATATGTGGGTTTAACCTGATCCTGGATTCCCGATCAGTCCCCGCTTTGCGGGGACATGTCGGGAATGACAACCGTGCAAAGCCTTGTCCCTTCTGCCTGCCCGCCATCTTGTTCGCCGAAGCTTTAGCGAAGGGGGAAGCCTTTCCGCTTGGCGGATCCGCCTGGCGGAGGCGACGGTGGGTCATTCCCGCGGAAGCGGGAATCCAGAACAATGACAACTATGCGAAACGCGGGGATGGGGTGGGAATAATGTTGCCTGATGTCTGAATACGGCCAAGGAGGGAAAACCTGTGAAACTCGCTGAATGGATGAGTAAGACTTTGCCGGGCATCGTCAATACACTGATGCGCTGCATAAATTGCCAGGTCGGCGTCAGCGCGAAGAAACGGTTTAACCTGGCCAGCCAGAAGACCGTGCGGATGGTCGTGGAAGAGTTCATGAGCATTCTCTTTCCGGGCTGTCATGGCCCGGCCACCATGATTGGCCGCCGCCGGCAGAGACGGTATGGCGCGCGGCTGCGCGCGGCGGCCGTGCTCCTGGCGAAGCAAGTGGAAAATGCGTTGCGCTACCAGTGCGAGCTTGAGAAGTGCGCCGACTGCCGCGATTGCCGCGAAAAAGCGGAAAAAGCGGTCATGACCCTGGTTGAATCTTTGCCGGCCATTCATGAATTGCTCCAGCGGGATATCCAGGCGGCTTATGAAGGCGACCCGGCCGCCCGCTCGCTCATGGAAATCGTCCTGAGCTACCCCGGCCTGCAGGCCATTGCCGTTCACCGTATCGCCCACGTGCTCTATCAGCAGCGCGTGCCGCTGATTCCGCGGATCATGGCCGAACAGGCCCATTCAAATACGGGCATTGACATCCATCCGGGCGCGCAGATCGGCGGCGGATTTTTCATTGACCATGGCACCGGCGTCGTGATCGGCGAAACCTGTGTCATTGGGGAGAATGTGAAGCTGTATCAGGGCGTCACCCTGGGCGCGCTGAGCTTTCCCAAGGACGAGCACGGCAAACCCATTAAGGGCATCAAGCGCCACCCGGAAGTGCGCGCTAACGCGACCATTTATGCCGGGGCCACCATCCTGGGCGGCGATACCATTGTCGGCGAAGGCGCGGTAATTGGCGGCAATGTCTGGTTGACCCATTCGGTGCCGCCGGGCGCCAAGGTCTATAACCTGCAGCCCGGCCCCAGCATTCAAATGGTCGAATGACCGGCCGCTCAACGGATATGATTGATATTTTTTCTTTGCATTCGGCGTCCCGCGCAACGCGGGATAAATTCGGCGCTTGCCACGCGCTTCGCATGGTTCGATGTCCCGCGTTGCGCGGGATAAACTTGCCCCGCGTCCCGCAGGGTTGGATGCCCCGCCTGCAGCGCTATGCGCAGCATTGCGGGCAGGTTGCCACGCGTTTTGCGTGGTTCGGCGTTTGCTTTGGTCTCGTGACCGGCCCCGCCCGCGCCGAGGGCTTGCCCCTCCTGGTGTGTAATGAGCCGGAATATCATTTCGGCGCGCTGAGCAACACGAATGAGGTGCCCCACACATTCGTGCTGGCCAATGAAGGCGACGCGCCGCTTACGATTTCGCGGGTTCACCCCGATTGCG